>JAFWUA010000134.1 GCA_017518785.1 Neisseriaceae bacterium | reverse complement strand
TACAAATTGTTTATTTTCATCATCAGCAGCGTTATAGCGAGTAAGTACCAAATCACGCAAATCACCACTGTTCATATCAATTTTGGCATCAAAAACATCGGTTTTTACCGAAATTAATTGTCCATTTTGCAATGATGGAGCTTGCTCAATTACCTGAACGGCATTTTGAGTACTTTCACTTTGATTAACTTGCGTCTGTGCTGGTGGCGGAAATATATAATTCCAACCCAAAAGTATTGCCATAGCAATAATCATAAAAAGAATCAAATTGCCATGATTTTGATTATTTCTCGGATTCATAACCATGTTTTTCCGTATAAAAAGAATGAGGCACTGGATCGTATCCACAACCACCCAAAGGATGACAACGACACAATCTGCGTAAAGTCAGCCAACCACCTTTAATTGCACCAAATCTTTCAACAGCTTCTACTGCATATTGAGAACAAGTCGGAGTATAACGACAACGAGCTGGTAGATAAGGGCTAATTCCACATTGATAAAGGCGAATCAGAAAAATCATTAAACGTTTCACTTTGATAAGTTCCACAATCTTTGTAATTTTTTTTCCAATTCAGGAAATTCTTTTTTGCTAAATTTTTGCCTAACTTGAATTACTATATCGCATTTAGGCAGTCTATATTTGTTGATACGAAACCACTCACGCAAACGCCGTTTAATATAATTTCTTTCATGTGCAAAACGTGCACATTTTTTACTTACCACCAACCCTAAACGTGGAAAAGATAATTGATTAGGCTTCCAATAAACACATACTTCGCCTAAAAACAAACGTTTACGCAATGCAAAAACGGATGAAAAATCATCCGTTTTTAACAACCGGTAAGACTTGCCAAATGAGTAAGGCAAAATCATACTGCCAAACGTTTGCGACCTTTGGCACGGCGAGCAGCTAAAACGGCACGACCACCGCGAGTACGAGAACGAACTAAAAATCCATGAGTACGTTTACGCTTAATAACAGAAGGTTGATATGTACGTTTCATAATTGTCTCTTAATCCTTAAAAAACCAAAATTCTCTTCTTAAAATGAAGATTTGAAACGTTTAATTCTATCATTCTCAATAACCTTTGTCAAAGGCGTACTTATGAAACTATTTTCCGGCAGACTAACCTTTTTATACATAAACATAAAGTCTGCCGGAAACAAGGTTTAGCAAGAGTTAAAACGAATTTTCCAAAATTGATAAAGTTAATTGGTAATCTGAAACCTTTGCAAAACCTACTTTTTTCTCATTCGTCATTTAAAACCGACTTGTAGCCCTTAAAAGACTCCTGCAAAACTCGATTTTTTCTATTACTCGTCATTCTGAACGTAGCAAAGAATCTTTATAAACAATAAGTTAGATTCTTCATTTCACTTCGTGAAATTCAGAATGACGAGTTTTGCAGGAGTCTCCTTAACGAGGCGAAGAGTCTATGAAAAAATCTTTTTATTTAACAAATAATTATATTCTTTATTTTTCGCATAAAAATAAAGAATGATGAGTTTTGCAAAAGTTTCAGTCTGCCGGAAAATAAATTTTAAGTAATTAATACTTACAGTTTCTTACAATAACTCACCTAAACGCTTAACAATTGCCATTGCCACCTTATCCTTATCCATTTGTGGCAAGGTAATTTCTTGTTGTGTATCGATAATCGTAACGTGATTAGTAGTTTTTCCCATTGCTTCATTAACTTGATTTGCAACTAACATTGGAATATTTTTCTTAATACGTTTTTCTCTTGCATATTCAACAACCCGATTACTTTCAGCAGCAAAACCAACACAAAATGGCGGATTATCTAAATTAGCTACACTTGCCAAAATATCTGGATTTTCAGTTAATTCTATAACTGGTAATCCATTATTTTTCTTTATTTTTTTATCAGATTTATTAAGCACGCGATAATCGGCAACCGCTGCTACCGAGATAAAAATATCGCAATTTTCAACTTTTCGCATTACTACATCATACATATCCTGTGCATTTGTAACGCCATCTACACTGCTCATACCATATGGCAATGGCACTGCAACAGAACCATGTACAATATGAACATTAGCACCTGCTCTTCTACATGCACGCGATAATGCCACTCCCATGCGTCCTGTCGAAATATTGGTAATTCCGCGAACAGGGTCTATCATTTCCATAGTTGCACCTAATGTAATCAATACATTGCGACCATTTAAAAATTTCTCGCACCAAACATCTTGCAATAAATCAACAATTTCATCGTAAGATGCCATTTTTCCAATACCAACTTCTCCGCATGCTAATTCTCCAGAAGCAGGATTGATAATTTGCACACCATCTGCGATTAACTGCTTAATATTTCTTTGTGTTGCAAAATTATTCCACATTTGAGTATTCATAGCTGGAGCTATAAGCAATGGGCAATTCCCACGTGCTAACACCATAGTAGTCAATAAATTATCAGCAATGCCATTTGCGATTTTGGCAATTGTATTTGCAGTTGCTGGTGCAATTAGAATAGCATCAGCCATGCGAGCCAATGCAATATGATCCATCGCATTAGATGTATTAGATTTTGACAAATCATCAACAAAAACTTCTTGCTGACTTAAAGCTTGAAAAGTCTTCGCAGATACAAATTCAGTAGCATCACGAGTCATTACAACATAAACATCATGCCCATGTTTTTTTAACAAACGCACAATCTCACATGACTTGTAAGCCGCAATCCCTCCGCTTACACCCAAAACAACCTTTTTAGCCTCACTCATATATGCACACTAATTTTTACGGTTAATTAAAATGCCATATTCTACAATATATTGGAATATAACAAACAAACTTGCGGTCAATTGTTATTATCATCTATAATCTGCGACTCTTTCATGCGGAAAAGTGGCAGAGTGGTCGAATGCGGCGGACTCGAAATCCGTTTTACGGTAACAATCGTAACGAGGGTTCGAATCCCTCCTTTTCCGCCAATATGCTTATCTTATTAGTTTCTAAAAACTCGTATTTAGTAACAATGCAGATTCAATAATTTAAAAGTCTGCCGGAAATGTTTAATAAACTCTTCCGGCAGACTAAAACCTTTGCAAAACTCGTCATTCGTAAATTTTTAGTATGAAAATGAAGAATAATTACTTGTTAGAGACTCCTGCAAAATTCGATTTTTTCTATTACTCGAGATTCCTGCAAAACTCGATTTTTTCTGTTACTCGTCATTCTGAACGTAGTGAAGAATATTTATAAACAATAAGTTAAATTCTTCATTTCACTTCGTGAAATTCAGAATGACGAGTTTTGCAGGAGTCTCTATATACAAAAAAGCGAGTGATTTTAGCCACTCGCTTTTTATTTAACAGCTTAAATTACCATTGGAATCCCATACCAACTGAACCGCCAAAATTACCTTTAGAGTTACCGCTACCGGTTGCTTGGAACACCCAAGCACCGTTATCGGATACGGAGGAGAATCCTACGGCGTAACCTGCTTCACCGCGATATACACCACCGCCTACTGACACCATATTCTTACCAGGTAAATAAGCATGTGGTAAGCCTGCGGTTGCCAATGCTTGGGCAGTACCAGCATTAGCACGTCCCTCCACGCCCTGCAACTGACCAACATTCGCAGCGTCATTAGGTTGAACACCATTGCCAACATTGGTAATCCGATTACCGCCATTATCCAAGCCATTTTGAGTTAAGCTAACAGGACGTTGGTTGCCATTATTAATAGTTACACCTTCATTATTAACAATAGTATCGCCGGTTTGAATGCTATCTACTTTTAAGTCGTCAGCAACTTTAATTCTCAAAGTATTACCAGATGCTTCAACGCTAATATTGTCATCAGCACCAACCACATTAACAGTCTGTCCCAAACGGCGATCAAATGAACCACTATCACCATAGAAAGTAATCGGATCTAAATTCTTTTGCACTGCCGGAACATTAACCGCAATATTTAAATCCACTTCGCCATTAGTAGCATTTGGTACAGCGGTAACATTAATAGTATTGTTAGATGATTTGAAATTCACCGTATCACCATGTTGAACAAAATCAACATCTTGACCACCGGCTTTCAAATAGAAACCGCTATTTAATACATCTTGTACGGTAGCAGCTTCATTTTCATCACCACTTCCAACTCGTGAACCATCAGGATTAATATGGCTAGTTAGATTGTTAATGCTTCCGCCACCTGTTTGATTAAAGGTAATATTATTTTTATCACCATCAATCGTAATAGTGTTTGTATCACCAATATTTACCACAGGTGCTAAATCATAGGAAATATCGCCTTTTTTATAAGCAACACCATTAACAGTCTCATCTTTATCATGATAAGAAGCTTTGATATTACCACTATTTACCAAATTACGTGGTTCATTACCATTATTGCTATTACCACCATTAACAGTTAATGCCCAACTGTTAAATGTAGCATTGGGATTAACACCAAATGTAAATGTGGTTTTACCGGCAGTAGCATCGTAATTTTGGTTAATGGTTAAGTTGTCAGAGCTAGAAGCAAACTCAACCACTTTTCCGGCAGACACTAATTGCTGACTACCACCTGTAACTTTGTTACCACCTGAAACAGTCCAACCGGTATTATTGACAATATGCTGAATATCAGCCGAATCCCAATACTGATCTGCTGCACCATTTTGAACAACACCATTATTAATGGCATTATTAATGGTTGTACCTGTTGCATTTTCGTTTTTCTTAACATCGAAAGTAACGTTAACAGCACCATTTCCGGCAGTATTGGCTGTTACATTAGCAACAGTACCTTCGCCATTGATAAAGTTGACTTGTTTGTTATTATCAATTTTATCTCCGACTTGATTTTTATTATTATCACCGACAAACCACCCAACGCTATCAGCATAACCTTTATTAACCACCGTACTATCACCAGCAGTAGCATAATAAGTATTATCAACATCATAGGTTACACTATCACCTGTAACTGTGAACTTATCACCCAATTGAGTTGTACCGGTAGCAGTTAGGTTATTAACAGTGGTATCACCGGTAGCAGTTAGGTTATTAACAGTGGTATCACCTCCAACAGTAAGATCATCATTAATCGTAACGTTGTTAAAGGTAACATCGTCTTTGGTTTGAATGGTTACCTTACCAGCATCTTGGATAATCTTAATATTGTTACCAGCGTCCACAGTTACCCTATTACCGTTCTTAATATCTTGGTAACCTGTTTTATTGGTGTTTTTAACTTCATGCTCACCTGTTCCACTACTCGATGCAGCTAATTCAAAGCCTGAATTATTAATGGCATTGGTAATATTTGAATCATCAATAGCATAGGTATTGGTTGTACTATCATATGTCATATTAACGTATTCATTACCACCCGTTGTGATATTTACATCGTAATAAACACCAGTTTTACCGTTGAAACCAATTCCATAGTTAGCTGTTGTACCTTTGCCATCTACGAAATTAGCTGAATCGTTATGTTGAACAAAGTCTTGTTGAGCATCATTAACTTTTAGCTTCCAACCGCTATTTAACACATCTTGCACAGTAGCAGCTTGATTAACGGTTGTATTATCGTACGTGCCATCATTATTGATATGAGTTGCCAAACCATCAATCACGCCAGTATTGTTACTACCACCATCGTTGAAAGTAATATGATTACCTTCAATAATAGTAGTGTTTCCGGCAGTATCCGCAATAGTAGTTTTGTTGCCTTCAATTGTGGTTGAACCGTTTGTATCGGTAACAGCAATATCACCAGCGTTTACTTCTGTGGTTTCAGTACCAGCAGCATTGGATATGGTTGTATTACCAGC
>JAFWUA010000133.1 GCA_017518785.1 Neisseriaceae bacterium | reverse complement strand
GCTGATGCAGATGTACCAACTGTTACTGCAAACGATAACGGTTCACTTGATGTTAGTCTGCCGGAAAATGCCAACAAAGTTAGAATTAATTTTGTTGTAGACAATAACGGTAATTATCAAGATGAACGCGAGATTGTGCTTAACAAAGATGAAAATGGTGTATGGACTTTTGGTGAACTAGAAGGAAATTATAGTCATGACACTTGGTTAAATAGTGATATGATTAAGGGCAATACGTTACATCTTCACTCACAATTAATCCAAGATAGTACAAAAGTTGTAGCCACTGCATATGATGCTTCTGGTAATGTTTTGGCAAATTCGGAAGCCATTGCTGGAAATGATTTAGGCAATCCATTAGAAGCTTGGGTAGTTGTTGGTGTTGATAATATAGCATCATGGGATAATATTCCGTACGATGGTGTTTGCGTAGCACTTGACGCTAATAGTAACGATAAGGTAGTTATTAAGTTTACCGATAAAGATGGTGAGAGCCGTACAGTTAGTGCTACGCTTGATAAGAGTGATCCTGAAAATGTGGTATGGGTAATCGATAATCTCGCTCCAAATGGTGAGACTATCACTGTTTCAGCAGATGGAAATGGTTATGCAGGCATTGCACTCCCAGCTAAATTGGGAACAGAGGTTGTTACGACTGCAAGTGTTGGTGAATCAGAACCAATTGTTAGTAAGCACGTTGTGCCAGAAGCGATTAGCTATGTTTCTGAAATTGGTTCAAATGGTTATGTGAATATGACCGATTTGCAAGGTGATGCCATTCCCGTAAAAATTAAGGTATTTGGTTCAAGTTTGGAATATTTGGATCAGAATATTGCTGCTTTTAATGTTGATGGCGAAGTCATTGCTATATCAAGCAAAACGCAAGATGGCAGTGCCTATATCTATACCATTAATGTGCCAACAAATCATGAACGCTTCCAATTTATGTCAAGTTATGATATGAATTGGCTGGAAGCTAATCCTGTTGATGCTGATGGTCAACAAGTAGGATTGCCAGTGTACTGGACTAATCCTGACAAACCAGTAGGCAACAATTTTGTGGCAAATTTTGCTGTTAATCGCTTAGATAGCATCACCACTGAAAGTGCTACTGAAATTACTTTGGACGGTGTAGATAAAGATGTGGTCAAAGTAGAAGTCGCAATCGGTAATGAAACGTTTACTCGTACTCGTTGGGAGGATTATGAAGGTGCTAAGCCACTTGATCCTAATGCAGAGTTTAAGATCGATAACGTTTTACAATCTGGAAGAGGTAAAGTATTTATTTCTGGATTGAATGGAGTTAGTGCTGATGGTTCAATAACAGTTACGCTTACTGATGAAGTTGGCAATGAGATGGTTTACGTGCAAATGGGAGATAGTGTAGATGACACTGTTACTTACTCACATTTCCCGTATACACATAATCTTGTTACACAAGGTGGTAATGATAGTGTAACTATCGAAAATGATGGCTTACACGGATTGTCATGGGGTGTCGTTCCAACCATAGATACCGGTGCTGGTAGTGATACACTGAATATTACTGGTACATCAGAAGTTATTCTTCCTGGAAATCTTAATACTGTTAATAGTCCTTGGGCATCTATTAGTCATGCCACAGTCGAATTAGGCGATGGCGATGATGTTGTTACTCTGGCTGGTAGTATTACAGGTAACAGCAGCTACGTAAATGGTGGTGCTGGTGTGGATACTTTGGAATTTACCGGTAGCGGTATAGTCCAAGATATTAGACATGTCATTAGTATAGAAACCATAGATCTTGAAGGAACCGGTGGTAATACATTGCGTATTTGCAATTATTATGATTTGATGAAGGGTTCAATGGAAGGAAAATTGCATGTCAAAGGTAGTACTGATGATACGGTTGACCTCACTCCTGAATATGCTTGGGGAAGCTGGTCTCAATTAGAAGGTGATGCTGGCACTGTTACCGAGGGTGGTATTATGTACAATGTATATCGTCATAGCAGTATGTCAGATGATCAGTATGACGTATATATTCAACAAGGTATAACGGTTATCGCTTAAGCCTTATATCACTCAACCACAAACGCCCTTGTAATTAAGCAAGGGCGTTTTTGTTTTGTAAAGGTTATAAAGTCTGCCGGAAAGCACTTTAAGAGACTCCTGCAAAACTCATCATTCTGAATTTCACGAAGTGAAATGAAGAATCTAACTTATTGTTTATAAAGATTCTTCGTTGCGCTCAAAATGACGAGTAATAGAAAAAATCGAGTTTTGCAGGAGTCTCTTTAATAGAAACTCCTGCAAAACCCAACCTGAAACAAAATGATAAACACTCCGTGGGCGACCCTGTGTGGTCGCCAGCTTATCAAGTTTTATAATTTATTGTTTTATAAAGGAAAACAAAATCGTTTTGCGGGCGACCACATAGGGTCGCCCCTACGGAGAATTAACTTTTCATTTTACAAAGAAGTTTGCAGGAGTTTCTTTAAAAATTTTTCCGGCAGACTTAAACCTTTGCAACACCTGTCATTCTTTATTTTCCACAGGAAAATAAAGAATCTTAACTTGTTGTTTTTGTAAAAGATTCTTCGCTTACGTTCAGAATGACGAACTATAAGAGACTCCTGCAAAACCAGATTTTTTCATTACTCGTCATTTTGAGCAAAGAAAAAATATTTACAAAACAATAAATTATATTCTTCGCTTCACTGTGTGAAATTCAGAATGACGGATTTTGCAGGAGTCTTAGTTAGGTTTTGCAGGAGTTTCAAAATATGATTTTGCAAAATTTTCGGTTTTGCAAAGGTTTAAGTCTGCCGGAAAGGTATTTTAAAAACTTTCCGGCAGACTATCTATAAATATCAGATAGTCTGCCGGAAAAGTTTTTATGGTTTTGATAAATTTAAACTTACTCTAAACCGTATTCTTTGAACAGAAGTTGGATTTGTTCAAATGATTTTTCATTGACGTATTGGTTAGTTAAGTTTGGTTTTAACTCGTTAAAATCTGGCATGGCTTGACTCTTACGCGTATCTGCCACTTTGAATAAGTAGAAAATTCCTTGAAATTCTACTGGTTCATCAGATATTTTGCCTTTATTCATTTTATCAATGACAGTGGCTAATTCTGGTGGAAACATTTGAGTGCTAACAAATGTATCTGGAACAGGTGGTTGCTCTGGTAGCGATTTAACAAGGTCGGTAAAGCTCATGCCTTTGTTTAATTTTTGCAAAGCTTCACCTGCTTCCTGTTTGGTGCGGAATACGGCGGTTTGTAGGCGAACTTCACGTCCTACGCGTTCGTATAGTTTGTGTAGGTCGTTATCGCTGGGTTTAATATTTTTTTTCAAATATTCAACATATTGGTTGGCATAAAATTCAGATTCAACGTTTTTGAACATGTTTTTTACGTTTTCATCTTTGTCTAAACCTGCTTTGATTGCTTCGTTTTTTAATACTTCTGAACGTTGCAAGTTGAGTTTTAATTGCTTACGCATTTCTTCACGCTGTTCAGCTGGCATTTTGTCTTTTGAGTGAGATTGAGCTTCAAATTGCTCGATAATCGGGTCAATGCGTGCATCTTCGATTTGAGGTGCTTCTGCTGCAATTGCAATAAAGCCAGATGTTAATAAAAATAAAAGTGCGATTGATTTTTTCATAATTTATCCGTTGTTTGTAAGTTACATATTAGATTGGATATTAGCTTTTTTCATGAGAGATTCAATGGCTTTATTGACTCTTTGGTCTTGTAGTTGAGCCATTAGCGAATCTTTCATTTGCTCAAAGCTTGGCACTTGGGCTTGACGTTTTTCTGTAACCGAGAAAATTGCCCAAATGTGTTCTGCATTCAAAGGACGTTTGGTATATTGACCTTTTGATAAGTCTTTGATTGCAGAGTGTAGTTCTGGAGCACCTACTGCCATGTCTTTGAGGTTTATAAAACCCAAATGTTTACCACCTGTTCTTTTACCTTCTTCATCAACAGTGTAAATAGCTGCCACTTCGGCAAAGCTTTTACCGCTGTTAAGTTCTGATAATGCTTGTTTAGCATCGCTTTCACTGTGGGTTACGATTTCAGCTAATTGAACTTCGTACGAGCCTTTGTAGAATTTGGCTATGTTGTTGTATTCGGCACGAACGTCTTTGTTGGTAACCGGATTTTTTTGTAATACATCAACTGCAAACGCTTGCTCTAAAAGGTTTTCCTTGAAATCGCTAAACATTTGGTTGAAATCTTGTTTGTTATATTCTCCTGATTTTTTAGCATCAGATTCAACTTGGGCGATTATTTCTTTGTATTCGCTTGTTTGGTCTAATTTTAAACGGCGAGCTTCATGTACTATCACAGCGTGTACCACAGCACGGTTTAATAAGCTATCGCGTAGTTGTGGGGAATCTGTAATTTGCCCATTGCTTTGATTTTGCAATTTGATAACTTGTTGATCGATAAGAGAACTATCAATTTGAAGACCATTGACAGTAACCAGTGTTTGAGCAGTAGCAGTTGCCATGCTCGTTAGTAATGCTAATGTCAGTAAAGTTTTTTTCATTGATGAATTTTCCGTTTTAATAAAATTAAAGTTGAGCATTATACTCTGTTGTTGTAAAAGCATGGATACTTAAAGCATGTATTTTTTCAGGAAAAAGAGATGACAATGCTTTATTTACCATGCGGTGTCTTTGGATACGGCTTTTATTATTGAATAAATCCGTAACCATAGTTAAACGATAATGACCACCACCGTTATTATGATGGGCGATATGTTGATGGGATTCATCGATAATGTCAAGATGTTGCGGATTCATACTTTGTAAAAGTGTGTGCATTTTATCTATTGTATTCATAGTTGAGTGTCGTTGTTGAGTTGTTTGCTGTTTTGTTCTGAATCGCTCTGTTGTAAATGGCGTGCCATATAAACTGCTTGGGCTATGAAAAATACAAATAAAATTCCCATGACACCGAATACTTTGTAAGTTACCCAAACATCGTTGCTATACATATAGGCTACAAATAAATTGGCAAGTCCTAAACCAAAAAAGAAGAGTGTCCATATCCACATTAAACGATACCAGATGTTTTCCGGCAGACTAATTTCTTTTCCAATGACGCTGCGTAAGATGTTTTTCTTACTCAATATGCCAATTAGCATGGCTGATGCTACAAACCAAAATAGAACTGTTGGCTTCCATTTTATAAACATTTCATTGCGTAAAATGATTGTTGCACCACCAAATAAGATAATTGTCGCTAAACTCACCAATTGCATGGTTTCTAATTTTTTGAACTTCCAAAAAATTATGATAGCTTGGATTACACCCGCAATTACGGCTACGATGGTGGCAGTGAAGATGTCGCGTGTTACAAAGTAAACCGCAAAAAATAAGATAAGTGCGATACAGTCTAATATTACTTTCATGTGAAATTGATTTTGTTGGTAATTAAAATGATTAAGTCGCAGGAAAAACGGGAAAAGTTCCCGTTTTTCTCATTGTTAAGATTTATTTAGAGGATTGAAACTGGCATACCAAACATGGCTCGTGCAGTGTTGAGCATTTGGCAAGAAAAGCCCCATTCGTTGTCATACCACGCTAATACTTTCACCAAGTTGCCGTTTGAGACTTTGGTTAAGGTTGCGTCAAAAATGCTTGCTGTGGCACAGTGGTTAAAGTCGCCTGATACCAAAGGCATTTTGTTATAACCTAAAACACCTTTCAGGCTGCCATTACTTGCGTCTAACATAATTTGATTGACTTCATCAACCGTTGTATCGCGTGCGGCTTCAAAAGTTAAATCCACCATAGACACATTGATAGTTGGAACCCTAACCGCAAAGCCGTCTAATTTGCCTTTGAGTTCAGGCAGTACCAAGCCCACGGCTTTGGCTGCACCTGTTTTAGTGGGCACCAAATTTTGCACCGCAGATCTTGCACGGCGTAAGTCTTTATGACGCACATCGGTTAAAACTTGGTCATTGGTAAAGGCGTGAATGGTTGTCATCAAGCCTTTCACAATGCCTAATTTGTCTTGCAATGGTTTTGCCACAGGGGCTAAACAGTTTGTGGTACAAGACGCATTCGATACCACAGTCATTTCAGGAGTTAAAACGCTGTGATTGACACCATACACCACAGTGGCATCAACATCTTCGCCGCCTGGTGCGGAAATCAACACTTTTTTCGCACCGCCTGTTAAATGTACGGAGGCTTTTTCTTTGGAAGTGAAAGCCCCCGTGCATTCCATAACCAAATCCACGCCTAAATCTTTCCAAGGCAATTCAGCAGGATTGCGAGTGGAGAAGAACGGAATTTTGTCGTTATTGATGATTAAGTGTTTGTCATCAAAAGAAATATTCGCATTAAAGCGACCATGCACTGTATCGTATTGTGTTAAATGGGCGTTAGTTTCAAGACTGCCGGAAGCATTGACTGCCACAATTTCAAATTGATCTCGCAAGTTATATTCATAAATAGCACGGACGATTTGGCGACCAATGCGACCATAACCGTTGATGGCGATTTTAAGCATAGTGTTTTATTCCTTGTTAAAACATTGGGTTAAGTAGCATTTGTTTGTTTGAAATGCTAATGGGATAAGCTTTAATAAAGTCGCTTATTCTAACGGATTTTTGTCTTTTATGTAGGATAAATTGGAATAGAAAATTTTCCGGCAGACTGAAACTTTTGCAAAACTCGTCATTCTGAATTTTTCCATAGGAAAATGAAGAATCTAATTGTTTGTTAAGTAAAAAGATTAGCAATGAAGTTCAGAATGACGAATGAGAAAAAAGTGGGTTTTGCAAAGGTTTCAGTCTGCCGGAAAAGTATTTTATATTTTATATAAAACTTTTCCGGCAGACTTTTGTTGTTAAGATTTAAGCAGCTTGTAAATTGCTAAATACTTTTTCGGCACGTTCCAAAGTGATATTGATAAATTCATTATCGTGTGCCGCTGAAACAAATCCTGCTTCAAATGGAGATGGGGCAAACATTACGCCAGTTTCTAACATAGCATGGAAGAATTTTTTGAATAATTTTCCATCACATTTTTGCATATCCTGATAATTTTGAGGAAGTTTATCCAAGCCAAAATAAATGCCAAACATTCCACCCACATTATCAGCCAATAAAGGAATATTGTATTTATTTGCTAATTCTTGTAAGCCTTGTGTAAGTTTACTCGCCTGTTGTGTAAGATTTTCATAAAAGCCGTCTTTTTGGATTAATTCCAAAGTTTTTAGTCCAGCAGTAACCGCTATTGGATTACCGGATAAAGTTCCTGCTTGATATACATCTCCCAAAGGAGAGATTTTAGCCATAATATCAGCACGCCCGCCAAATGCAGCCAGAGGCATACCACCACCTATGACCTTGCCCATTGTGGTTAAATCGGGCTTGATGTCGTGTAAAGACTGTGCACCACCTAATGCAACTCTAAAACCAGTCATTACTTCATCAAAGATTAAAATTGCGTCATGTTTTTGAGTGATAGTACGCAAGGTTTGCATAAATTCAGTGGAAGGTCGTACTAAATTCATATTGCCGGCAAATGGTTCTACTATTACGCAAGCTATTTGCTTGCCGTATTCGCGAAATACATCGCTTATTGCGTTGCAATCGTTATATGGTAAAACCAAAGTGTTACGAGTAAAGTCTGCCGGAACACCTCCTGAATTAGGTGTGCCAAAGGTAAGCATTCCTGAACCTGCTTTAACTAATAAACTGTCGGAGTGTCCATGATAACAACCTTCAAACTTTATGATTAAATCGCGTCCGGTAAAACCACGTGCCAAGCGAATAGCACTCATTGTGGCTTCTGTGCCTGAACTTACTAAACGCACCTGTTCCACAGACGGCACGAGTTTGATGATTTCTTTGGCAATTTCGATTTCGCCTGCGGTTGGTGCTCCAAAAGATAAGCCTGATTCAGCTGCTTTGCTAACTGCTTTAATTACTTCTGGGTGTGCGTGTCCAACAATTGCAGGACCCCACGAACCGATATAGTCAATATAACTTCTATCATCTTCGTCCCATACGCAAGCACCTTTGGCACAGCGAATAAAACGAGGGACTCCTCCAACGCTACCAAAAGCACGTACTGGAGAATTTACTCCGCCTGGTATAAATTTTTTAGCGTCTTCAAATAAGGTTTCGTTACGATTCATTGAATAATCTTTCTAAATATAAATTAATTAATTTGTATTTCCGGCAGACTTTATATTTTATGTTTAATATAAAAAGTCTGCCGGAAAGCCTAATTTCAAGCTTAAATATCAAGTGCTAATTGAGTTGCACGTCCTGTATATGTGCGTGGAGTGAGATTTAATAGTTGTTCTTTGGCATCAGCTGGAATGTTAAGTTGTAATACAAACTCTCGAATGCGTTCTGCTGTCATGCCACGTTCACCGCGTGTTAATGCTTTGAGTTGTTCGTATGGTTTTTCAACTCCATAGCGTCTCATCACGGTTTGGATTGGTTCGGCTAATAATTCCCAGCTATTATCGATGTCGTTATCGATTACTTGGGTGTTGATTTCCAATTTATTTAAGCCACGCACAAGAGAGGTGTATGCTAATAGGCTATATCCAATTCCAACTCCCATATTACGTAAAACTGTGCTATCAGTTAAATCACGTTGCCAACGAGAAATGGGAAGTTTATTTGATAAATGATTTAATATGGCATTGGCAATACCAAGATTACCTTCGGCATTTTCAAAGTCGATTGGATTAACCTTGTGTGGCATGGTGGAGCTGCCAACTTCGCCTTCTTTTAGTTTTTGTTTGAAGTAACCTAAAGATACATAGCCCCAAATATCACGGCTAAAATCAATTAAGATGGTATTGATTCTGCTGATAATGTTAAATAATTCAGCCATATAATCATGCGGTTCGATTTGGGTGGTGTAAGGATTGAAAGTTAAGCCTAATTTTTCAACAAATTTTTTGCAGTGTTCTTGCCAATCAATATCAGGATATGCTGATAAATGAGCGTTATAGTTGCCAACAGCACCGTTTATTTTGCCCAAAATTTCTTGTTTTTCTAATAGTTCAATTTGACGGATTAAACGATAAATAACATTGGCAATTTCTTTACCCATAGTGCTTGGAGTGGCACTTTGTCCATGTGTGCGGCACATCATAGGAATATTCGCAAATTCATGTGCCATGTTTTTTAAGATGTTAATAATATTGTTTAATGTTGGAAGCAATACATCATGTCTTGCTTCTTGTAACATCAGGGCATGGCTTAAATTATTGATGTCTTCGCTTGTGCATGCAAAGTGGATAAATTCATTAACTTTTATAAATTCCGGATATTTTGATAAACGTTTTTTAATCCAATATTCAACCGCTTTAACATCGTGATTGGTGGTGGCTTCAAATTCTTTTACAAGTTCTGCATCTTGTATTGAAAATTGTGCAGAGATTTTTTCCATTTCTGCGATAATTTCTTTGCTCAACGGCGGTAATTCGGAGATTTGTTCATGTTCTGACAAAGCCTTAAACCAAGCAAGTTCAACACGTACTCGATTTTTAATTAAACCATATTCGGAAAAAATACTTTGCAGACTATCCACTTTTGACGCATAACGACCGTCTAATGGACTAATAGCACACAGCGAATGAATCATATGTGATTTCCTTAAACTTATAATTTGAAATCCGCCATTATATCAAAAGAGGTGAGTGTAAGAGGTTTGTAAAAATTTTTGCAAAATTTAAGCAGTAAACAGTTTCAAAGGTTTTTGCAAAGCTTTTTAGCTTGGTTTAGAATTGAAAACGGTTTTTGGTGTGAAAAAGGATTTTCAATGAAAAAGAATAATAAAATCAATATATTATTAAGTGTTATATTATCTTTAAGCACTGCAACTGCATTTTCTTGGTCTGTTCAAGAAGATACATCAATCGAACGCATTGACTTACAAGAACTTAAAAGCGAATGGAAAAAAGACCAAACATATTCAATAGATTTTCTTCCTTGGAATATTGATGAATTAGAAAAACGCATTGACCGCACTGACCCACGTAGCGTTGCGGCATATTTTTGTGCATCATATTTGCGTTATACCGACAACAAAAAAGATGGTTTAGATATGCTCAAAGCCGTAAGTGCCAGAGGTCCTGCATTTGATGAGAATTTGGAGGCTGGTGTGCAAACTGCTATCAGTAGCTTTGAGTTGAATAATTTTGATCATGAACGTGAAGAACGTTATTGGACTGGACGCATTTTATTTCAAGGTGGTAATGCACAAAATGGTTGGAAACCATCTAAACCTTACACGGTGCGTTTAAATTATTTAGCAGGAAATACCGAAGCCGTTAATAAACAATACGAAGGACGCGATATTATGTCCATTCATTACAATATTATTCGTGCCACACAAGCTGATAAAGGGAAAGGTGTCGCAGCGAGCATTGTTCTTACTCGCCGCAAAAGTAATCCTAACTGGTATGTAACTCAAGCTAATGGTGTAACCAATAATCCAAGTGGCATTCGTGGTAGTAATTGGAAAAATGTTCCCAATGATGATACTCCTGAAAGCTCCCATGCAGGTTATCCAAAATAATTTATTAAGTTATTCAAATTATGTAAACACTGCCGGAAAGTATTTTATGAATGAAGAAGAGCTTGTTTCTCGTTTAGAAAATTTAGAAATGCGTAGTGCTTGGCAAGATGAAATGTTAGATTCCTTAAACAAAACCGTTCATCGCCAAATGGAAATCTTAAATCTGCAACAGGAACAATTGCGTTATTTGTATAGTAAAATGATAAATGTAGCGGGGGCGTATGACGAAGTGCCTCCTGCTAATGATAAGCCTCCCCATTATTGAATTTTTTTAATTGTTGATTGCTATGAAATTTTTATTTATTCATTCTCGTTTTCCTGGAAATGCAAAACATCTAATTAATCATTTAATCGAACAGCAACACGAAATAGTTGTATTAACAATGAAATTGCCACCCAATGATAAACAATTTCCAGGAGTACGTTTTTTCCAGTACGAATATCCTAATATCAAGGGAGATGATACTCACCCTTGGATTTATGATATTGAAACGCGAGTTCAATGCGGAGAAATAATTTTTCACAAAATTGCAGCATTAAGAGAACAAGGTTTTATTCCTGATATTGTTATTGCTCATCCATCTTTGGGTGAATCTTTGTTTATTAAGGATATTTTGCCACAAGTTCCTTTGGGGATTTATTGTGATTTAATTATTAATGTCAAAGGGCAAGCGATTGGATTTGATAGAGAATTTGATATAGTTCCTCAATCTCACGAAGTAAGATCTGCTCAAATTTATTTGCATAATTCAACATATTTTATGCAAATGGAAAGGGCTAACACTGCTATTGCAGAAACACGTTTTCATGCAAATTCGTATCCGCGACCATTTCACCCTAAAATTAGCATTATTAACAGTGGAGTTGATACTAATTTATTCAAACCTCGTGTTGATTTTTCGATTCAATTACCATCAGTAGTTGGTCATTATCAATTGTTTACGCCAGGTGGTGCTGCTGTATCTGCACAAAATGTAACCTTTAATAAAGGTGATGAAATTATCACTATGGTATGTCGTAATTTTGAACCTGCACGAGGTTGTCATATTCTATTCCGTATTCTACCGGAATTATTGCAAAGACGTACTCGTGCACATGTGATTTTATCTGGTGTAGATGGTCAAAGCTTTAATAAACGTCCTGATAATTATGAAAGTTGGAGACAACAATTTTGGACGGAAATAGAACCTAAATTAACAGTTGAAGCAAAATCAAGGATTCATTTTGTTGGAATTTTGCCAGAAGATAAATTAGCTTCGCTGTTGCAATTATCTACTGTAAATTTGTATTTAAGTTATCCGGTTATAGTTGGTAATGAGTTATTGCAGGCAATGAGTTGTGGCTGTGCAATTATTGCAAGCAATGTTGCACCAGTGCGTGAGTTTATTGAAAATGGAACTAATGGCATATTGGTAGATTTTTTCGATAAGGAAAATTTGTTAGAGCGTATTATCTACTTATTAAAAAATGATAAATTGCGTCATTTATTAGGCATGAGAGCACGTCAATTTATCTTGGAACGCTATGATGTACAAACTCGTTCTCTTCCAACTCAAATAAAATGGATTAATAAGTTATTTGCAAGTAGATAGATGGAGAGTAGGGTGTGTAAATATCATACATGATATTCCTGCAAAACCTAATTTTTTAAAAGGTAATGCCATAGTTTGGTGAGCATTCTTGCCTACCAAACTGAAAGATATACTGAAACCTTTGCAAAACTCGTCATTCGTAAATTTCCCATAGGAAAATGAAGAATCTGATTACTTGTTAAGAGACTCCTGCAAAACTCGATTTTTTCTATTACTCGTCATTTTGAGCTTAGAGAAGAATCTTTATAAACAATAAGTTAGATTCTTAATTTCACTTCGTGAAATTCAGAATGACGAGTTTTGCAGGAGTCTCTGTTAAGTAAAAGATTCGCAACGAAGTTCAGAATGACGAATGAGAAAAAATAGGTTTTGCAAAGGTTTTATACTAGAATAAAAGTTTTTAAAATTCAAAAAATTATGACTTGTGGCGTTTGTTTGGCAAGAATGCCTACCTTACGGTACGATTAACCATAGTTGTTTCAATATGAATTTTGTAAGTGAGCTAAATATCAATAAAACACTGCCGGAAAGTATTTTATTAAAGTTTTCCGGCAGTGTTTATTAAGTTAATATCTATTTAAATATCACAAATTAATCAATAGTATCTGAAATTCTATCTTTAAATTGTGGTTTTGGTACCAAAACGATTTTTGAATCCACTTCTTTGATAAGTTTTGGATCCTTGTTTGGATAATCCAATTGAGTTAAGAAATGACGAATACAATTTAAGCGTGCACGTTTTTTATCGTCAGATTTAATCACAGTCCAAGGAGCATCTCCGGTGTGAGTATGGAAGAACATGGCGTTTTTAGCATCTGTGTAATCGTCCCATTTATCCAATGATTGAATATCGATTGGAGATAATTTCCAATGTTTCAATGGATCGTTGCGGCGAGATAAGAAACGGCGTAATTGTTCTTCACGGCTAACCGAGAACCAGAATTTGAATAGATGGATACCAGAATTTACCAACATACGTTCCAATTCTGGTGCTTGACGCATGAATTGTAAATATTCATGAGGTTCGCAAAAACCCATTACACGTTCCACACCTGCACGGTTATACCAAGAACGGTCAAAAAATACGATTTCACCAGCAGTAGGTAGGTTTTTGATATAACGTTGGAAATACCATTGACCACGTTCAACATCGTTAGGTTTTTCCAAAGCAACGGTACGTGCCCCACGTGGATTTAAGTGTTCCATAAAACGTTTAATGGTACCACCTTTCCCTGCCGCGTCACGTCCTTCAAATAAACATACAATGCGTTGCCCAGTATCTTTTACCCAACTTTGTACTTTGAGTAATTCAATTTGTAAGTTTTTCTTTTCTGCTTCGTATTGCTTACGCTGCATACGAGTGCGATATGGATAACTTTCAGGTAACGGTGCTGAACCCGAATCTTCCGATGAAACTCTACCTTTATGACCTAAAATTTCTTCAACAAACACTGGTAAATCATCTTTGGTGAGTTTAGGAGATTTAATGGGTTCAAATGGTTCTGGTTGATGTTCAGCAGTCATGCTAATTTCCTTCAAAATGGGGTTCAAAATAAAATTGGATAAGCTTACAAGTAATATAAGCAAAACCGCTATTTTATCTCAATTTTGCCTGCAAAAGAATGCTTATTTTAAGGTTTAATCGGCTTTTTTTAATGATTACTGATTATATTTTTTGCAGATACTCTGCCGGAACTGATTTGGTTAGCCATACGCCATTTTTTGATAGGAAAAATTCAAATCCATCTTGCAACATTTGTTGGGTATTTATCTTGTAAATTATGGGTTTGCCATGTCGTTTACCGACTTTTTGGGCTGTATCACAATCTTTTGATAAATGAACATATAATCGAGTTTTGGGAATAATACCTTGTTCTTTAATTGATTTTTCATATATTGTGGCAGTACCATGATATAAAATCAATGGTGGAATTGCCTTTTTTAATTCCACATCAACATTAATCGAATGTCCTTGATTGGCACGAATCAAGCTTCTGTTATCATTGAAAGAATAGCGTTGTTTATTGTCTGTGACTACAATTTCTTCCAATATTTCCATGTTTATATCTAATCCATATTTATTGCAAATACCACTTATAAGTTCATCTGTAACAGCCCAACCATTTTCATCTAAACAAATACCAATTTCTTCTGGTTTATGACGTAAAATCAATGAGATAATTTTACTAATTTTGTTTAATTTTTTTGTACACATATTGAATTTGTCTTTGGTAATTTAAATTTAAGTTTCAAGCAATGGGTTCATTACACTGTAAAAGGTATTGATAAAGCGTTATAAATTAGATAGTGTGGTTAAAATCTGATTTTCTATTTGGTAACGTAATCTTAATACAAAAAGGCAACACATCAAAATGTGTTGCCTTAATTTGGAAACTGGTGGCGAATCAGGGACTCGAACCCCGGACACAAGGATTATGATTCCTCTGCTCTAACCGACTGAGCTAATTCGCCTGTAAGAGGAGGGCATTATACCTCGTTTTTTATATTTGTCAATACCTGTTGCAAAATTAATTTTTTAGAACTAATCATTTTGTGTTGCAGTCATTAAGGTCAGAAGTATACAAGGTGTTTCTGCCGGCGATCGTACAAAATGACATGGGCAAGGAGAACCCAAGAGCGGATAATTTGGGTATGCATATACTGAAACCTTTGCAAAACTCACTTTCTCCTCATTCGTCATTCTGAACGTAAGCGAAGAATGACGAACTATAAAAATATGGTTTTGCAAAAGCTTCAGGCAGTCTGAAAAAGATTACTTTTTACATCTAACTTTTCCTGTTTCAACTTTTTCTATTTCAGGAAATAGT
>JAFWUA010000132.1 GCA_017518785.1 Neisseriaceae bacterium | reverse complement strand
TGCCGGAAAAAAGTCTGCCGGAAAAAAGTCTGCCGGAAAAAAGTCTGCCGGAAATAGTCTGCCGGAAATAGTCTGCCGGAAATAGTCTGCCGGAAATAGTCTGCCGGAAATAGTCTGCCGGAAATAGTCTGCCGGAAATAACTTTACGACATACTGAAACCTTTGCAAAACTCGTCATTCTGAACTTTCCGCAGGAAAGTGAAGAATCTAATTGTCTGTTAAATAAAAAAATTCGTAACGAGGTTCAGAATGAAGAATGAGAAAAAGTGTGTTTTGCAAAGTTTCCAGACTGAAACCTTTGCCAAACCCGTCATTCGTAAATTTGTAGTAAAAAAATGAATAATCCAATTGTTTGTTAAATAAAAAGATTACTCACTAACGTTTACGAAAGTAAGTTTTGCAAAGGTTTCAACTTATCTTAAATTTATATTTTTACGCTTTGGGCAAAGTTACGCCGGTTTGTCTCATATATTTACCATTGCGGTCTTTGTAAGAGGTTTCGCATATCTCATCGCTTTCAAAAAATAATACTTGTGCCACACCCTCACCAGCGTAAATTTTGGCAGGTAATGGCGTAGTATTAGAAAATTCCAAAGTTACAAATCCTTCCCATTCAGGTTCAAATGGAGTTACATTGACGATAATTCCACAACGAGCGTATGTTGATTTTCCCAAACACACCGTTAATACATTGCGAGGAATCCGGAAGTATTCTACTGTACGAGCTAATGCAAATGAATTTGGTGGAATAATGCAAAAATCATCTTCTACTTCGACAAAGTTGCGTGTATCGAAATTTTTAGGATCTACAATGGTACTATTGATATTAGTGAATATTTTAAATTCACGGGCACAACGAATATCATAGCCATAACTTGAAGTGCCGTATGAAATCACTTTTTTACCATCTATCTCTTTAATTTGTTGTGATTCAAACGGTTCAATCATGCCGTATTGTTCGCTCATACGGCGTATCCATTTATCTGATTTAATACTCATTTTTTATGAAACCTATTTGATTATTTTGATTTTGAATATCAAGCCTAACTTTTTACTCTTCGCCATTCTGATTATAAGCAAATAATCTTTATAAAACAAAGAATTATATCATCAGATTTCCTACAGAAAGTTCAGAATGACGAGTTTTGTAGGGATTTCAGTCTGCCGGAAAAATTATGCAGATAACGCCTGTTGCAACTCACCTGCTTGATACATTTCCATCATAATATCAGAACCGCCAATAAATTCACCGTTGATATATAGTTGTGGAAATGTTGGCCAGTCGGCATATTCTTTTGCTCCTTGTCGTATATCTTGTTCTTGCAAAATATTGACTGCAAAAAAATCTCTACAGCCACAGGCTTGTAATAACTCCACTGCTCTGCCGGAAAATCCGCATTGTGGAAATTGTGGCGTGCCTTTCATCATTAGCACTACACGGTTGTTTTTTACGATTTCGTCAATTTTTTCTTGAATGTCCATATTATTCCTTACGTTGTAAAACAGCAGCAAAAAATCCATCGGTCTGATGGCTTACCGGAGTAAAGCGTAGCATTTTACCTGTAATTGGAACATTTGGTAAAAATTGATTGACATCAGTAAGCATAAATTCAGGGTTATTTTGCAAAAATAGATTGATTTGATCTTCATTCTCTATTTTAGTTAAACTACATGTGGCATAGATGATGCGACCGTTTCGAGTAATTAATGGGGCAGCCGCTTGTAGTATTGATTGTTGTTGCATTGCAATGCGTCTGATACTCTCATGTGATTGACGGTATTTAATATCAGGATTTCTTCTCAATGTACCAGTACCAGAACATGGAGCATCTACTAATACCATATTACATTTGCCGTATAGCCGTTTGATTTTTGCGTCCATTTCGTTTGAAATTAATTGTAAATTCACATTGCTCAATCCTGATTTTTTAAGACGCGGTTTTAGATTATTTAATCTTTTTTCTGATATATCAAATGCATATATACGACCAGTGTTTTGCATCATTGCACCCATTGCCAAAGTTTTACCACCTGCACCAGCACAAAAATCCACTACAATTTCACCACGATTAGCATTAGTTAATAGTGAGAGTAATTGGCTACCCTCATCTTGAACTTCTATACTGCCATTATTAAATAGAGGGTGCATGTTTAGGCTGATTTTTTCTTCAAAACGTATTCCCCAAGTTGAATACGGTGTTTTTTGTACGCAATATCCTTCTTCTTGAAGTTGTTGTAGTACTTTGCTACGTTTTTCTTTGATGGTGTTTACTCTAATATCTAACGATGCTGGGTTATTTAATGCTCGTCCCAAAGATAATATTTCTTCATCGCTATAAATTTCTCGCAATAATTCAATTAACCACATTGGCAACTCTGCCATGCAATTAAGTCTGCCGGAAAAGATATTTTTTTGCGATTTTAATTGCTGTAAAAATTCTATATCGCAAGGTTCACATAATTCTTGTATGGCGTTAATCGATAAGCCGCGAGCCAATATTAATGAACTTAAAACAGCAAGTTTTGCATTTTCGGTATAATCAGGCAAAACTAATGATATTTTTTCTAAATTACGCAATAAGTTAAAAATCGTTTCGGCAATTTCTCCCCTATCTTTTTGTCCCAAGCGTTTGTTATTGCGAAAAAAATAAGATAATACTGCATCGGCTGGACGGTTGAAATTTAAAACTTCATTGGCAACTAACAGGATTTGTTCTAATAGTTTTTTATTCATAATTCTAAATCTTTTTTAGAAAGCTTGTAATCTATTTTCGAGCGGAAAAATATATCTTCTACTCTCACTATAAATAATCCATCGGCAGTTATTAATTCCTTACCAACTGCATCATATTTGATGACACATAAACATACGCTATTGCGATCGGCATCTCTTACACTATCGAGAACTGTTCCCACATTATTTTTACCTTCATCGAGTATTGTGCAACCTGCTTCTAAAACCTCTCTACAACGACAAATTACTAAACCACGTTTTACTTCACCAATATATTGAGAACGAGCAATAATTTCTTGTCCAGGATAACAACCTTTACGAAAATGAACTCCACCAAGTAAATGTTGATTAAGCATTTGGGCTACAAATAGATTACTTGTATTTTTACAAATATGCGGAAAACCGCGTATTATTTCAAAATATCGCCACTTGTCGGCAATTTCTTGATTAAAAAGTGGAGATTTAGCAATATCCACAATAGATACAATCCCACCGTGTGGCAAATGAATTTCAATGCCATATTCAGTAAATTTAACTGGAAAAGATAAAACTGGCTCTTGTGGCAAAACATATGGTAAATCTTCATTTTCCGGTAGTGTTACTGTAACTGATAAATTTTCTGCAATGCTCAATTTAACATCACTACGCAACACAAACATCTGTAAACGTTCTACCAATACATCTAACAAATCGCAACTTACAATCATATATATATTATTATCATCAGGAGCCACTGTCATGTGTGCTCTAACTCGTCCTTGCGGAGTATTATAAGTAGCAAAACACCCCTGCCCTACTGCAAGATTTTTAATATCGTTAGATAGTTGATTGTGTAAAAATTCAGCTCGATCATTTCCGCTTACAATAATTACACCCCAATTAGGAAAAGATGTTGTTTTCATTGCAAAACCTATTTATATTCAATATATTACAAAATTAATTAGCCTGCCGGAAAGTTTATTTTAACTTGTAATTCCACCAAATAGCTGATTTTCTTTAATCGCTCGAATAGAATCACGCAAACGTGCTGCTTCTTCAAATTCCAAATCTCGTGCGGCTTTTAGCATAGCTTTTTCTAAACGTGCAATTTCATCAATTGCGTCTTTTTCATTATGAATTGCTTTAACTTTTACCTTGCTATTACTTTTATCCACATGATACACACCATCAATAATATCGGAAACTTCCTTAACAATTTGTTTAGGAGTGATATTATATTGTTGATTAAATGCGATTTGTTTAGCACGTCTACGATTGGTTTCGTCTATTGCCATCTTCATGGAATCGGTAATGCGGTCAGCATACATAATTGCTTTGCCATGAATATGGCGTGCAGCACGTCCTATGGTTTGAATTAGACTACGATGACTACGTAAAAAACCCTCTTTATCAGCATCTAAAATAGCAATTAAAGACACTTCCGGAATATCTAAACCCTCACGCAATAAATTAATCCCAACTAAAACATCAAATAAACCTAAACGCAAATCTCTAATAATTTCGACACGTTCAACAGTATCAATATCACTATGCAAATAGCGTACTTTAATTCCCATATCGCTGTAATAATCGGTTAATTGTTCTGCCATACGTTTAGTAAGAGTGGTAACTAATACACGTTCATTCTTTTGTTGGCGAATATTTATTTCACTCAATAAATCATCAACTTGACTTGCAATAGGACGTATTTCGATTTCAGGGTCAATCAATCCTGTCGGACGAACTAATTGTTCCACTACTTGTCCTGCGTGTTCTTCTTCATATTGTGCTGGGGTCGCTGATACAAATATGGTTTGTGGCATTATTCGTTCAAATTCATGAAATTTTAATGGACGATTATCGCGTGCTGATGGCAAGCGAAAACCATAATCCACTAAATTTTGCTTACGTGCTGCATCGCCTTTATACATACCACCAATTTGCGGTACAGTTACGTGACTTTCATCGATAAACATTAAGGCATTTTCCGGCAGATAGTCCATTAGTGTAGGCGGAGGTTCTCCTTCGAGTCTGCCGGAAAAATGGCGTGAATAATTTTCAATCCCTTTACAAAATCCTGTTTCATACAACATTTCTAAATCAAAACGTGTACGCTGTTCAATTCGCTGTGCTTCTACAAGTTTTTGTTCTTTATTAAAAAAATCAATTCTATCTTTCAACTCAACTTTAATTGTTTCGCAGGCTTTTAAAACAGTTTCACGAGGGGTTACATAATGGTTAGATGGAAAAATAGTGAATCGTCCTACTCTTTGCTTGATTTTGCCAGTTAATGGGTCGAACAAACGCATACTTTCCACTTCATCATCAAATAAGCTAATACGCACAGCAATTTCCGAACTTTCAGCAGGATAAATATCCACCACATCACCGCGTACCCTGAAAGTACCACGATGAAAATCCATATCACCACGCTCGTACTGCATCAAAACTAAATGTGCAATCACATCGCGTTGCGAAATATTTTGTCCTTCTTTTAGGTGCAAAATCATCTGCGAATACTCTGCCGGATCGCCAATACCATAAATTGCAGAAACAGTTGCCACCACAATTACATCAGGACATTCCATTAAATGTTTGGTGGCAGATAATCGCATTTGCTCAATATGTTCATTGACACTTGAATCTTTTTCAATAAATAAATCACGACTTGGAACATATGCTTCCGGCTGATAATAATCATAATAAGAAACAAAATATTCCACCGCATTATCTGGAAAAAAAGCTCGCATTTCTGAATATAGCTGTGCAGCCAAAGTTTTATTATGTGCCATAATAATTGCAGGACGACCACTTTTAGCAATTACATTTGCCATAGTAAAAGTCTTGCCAGAACCAGTAACTCCCAACAAGGTTTGATACAATAAACCATCATTCAAACCAGATAATAATAATTCAATCGCTTCCGGCTGATCACCTGCTGGTGGAAATGGACGGTGCAATTTAAAAGGACTATTAGGGTATTCGATAATTTCCATAAATAAATTTACAACCTAAGTACAAAAAATCAAAAGAAGAAGTATTTATCATTCAAATATCCAGAAATTCATGCAAAATTCAATCTGAAAAAAATTCAAACTACTGTATGTTAGCATACCAGTCTCACCAAAATTTTATAAAACATAGTTAATTGATCTTTAAGATTTTTATTTCACTATATTGAACAAGCGGAGGCTTATATGATTCATACTGCGTTTTTCAAAAATTCGAGCTTTACAGAAGTTTCTTAGTATTAATTAAGAAACTCTTTCAATTCTTCAATAAACGGCATACCATTTCTTGCTCCTTTATGTGTTACTGATAATGCAGCTGCGGCAGTAGCATAATAAATGGCATCTTCAAGAGGCAGCTCAAAAAATGCGGCTAATGCACCGTTAAAGGTGTCGCCAGCTCCGGTGGTATCAACAACACTAACGTTAAAAGCGTCTTGATATTGTAATTTATTGTTTTGTTTGTATAAAACTCCATTTTTTCCACAAGTAATAAGATAGTTATCATTGGAGTTATTAAGTAAATGTTCTTGAATATCTTCATTGGGTTGCAATTTTAAAAGTTGTGCATATTCAATCTGATTTGGTGTAATAAGTGTGGCATTTAGCAATAATTCATCAGGAAAATCCTGTGCTGGTGCAGGGTTTAGAATAAAATGTTTGCCGTATTTACGTGCTTGACTACAAGCGTACAAAACGCATTCCACAGGAATTTCCAGAGAACATAAAACTACATCAGTAGCGATGATTTTTGCTTGTTGTTGGCGAATGTCATCAATGGTTAACGCCGCATTTGCACCGCCAACT
>JAFWUA010000131.1 GCA_017518785.1 Neisseriaceae bacterium | reverse complement strand
GCCATACTCAAAGCATTATTACCATCACCAAATTTTTCCATAATCCGAGATGGGAAACCATCAGTTTTCAATCGTAACTGCATACCTTCTGCCGCTTGCCGAGTTGGAAATTTACCCAATACAACTAAATTACCTTCTTGCTTAATACGACCATATTTTGCCATGATACCGATACGAGTTTCATCATCTAACGCTTTATCCAATATCACCCAAAAACTATCACCACCGCTTTTATTTTCATTATCGTTACGCTGCACCGAACGACTTGCCACATTTTGCCAACGTGAAAGCAAACCTTTAATCCGATGATAATCATCTTCTTTCAAGGTAACACTACCACCACCACAAGTTTGTTGTGGTTTAGCTTCTGGTTGCGGTTTAGGTGCAGCCGCTGTTGCAGGTTGTGCTGGCTGTTTTGGAGTAGCAGGTGCAGCAGACGTTGCTGGTTTCGGACGAGGAACAGGTGTTGCAGGAGTCTGCTTATTATCAGCCTGTACTGTTGTAGTCGGCGTTGTCTGTGTCGTAGTTATTGGCACTGCTGGCTGTTGTGGCTGTGTTTGTTGAATCACGATAGTCCGTGATGGCTCACGTTGTTGTACTGCTATTTTTTGTAATACCATTTTCTCAACAATTGTTGTGCCAAACACAATCAAATTGAGTGCAACTAATATTGCAAATACCCATTTCATAATTGTTCAATCCGATTTAACAAACCAAAAAATACTAAATTTTCAACCAATTCAACATGATTCTCGGTAATAAATTTAGTAGGCAAATGATGATAAATACGTGAAGCCCCACCACCAGTCAAAATAACATCAACTGGCAAACCTTCTTCCTTTTCCAGCAGTCGTCCATGCATAAGGAGTATTGCTCCTATCACAGCGTCCATAATACCGCTGGCAATCGCATTAGGTGTAGTCGTTGCGAAAGGATAAATACGACCAAACGGACGATTTAAATTAGCAGTATTTTGAGACAAGGCTTCTTTCATTAAATTAAATCCAGGCAAAATACTTCCACCCAAATATTGATTACCACTGGTAACAGCATCTACGGTAATCGCTGTTCCACAAGAAATAACCACGCAAGCATGATTAGTAAAACGCCTAACACCCAAAGCATTAAACCAGCGGTCGGCACCATGTTCACCAATATGACGATAATGATTGCGAATGCCACACGCAACTTGTTCTGATGTTAGCCATTCAATACGATGCAAAACATTTTCTGCTACTTGCAGCTTTTTCATCTGACCACACACTGCACAACCATAGACACGTTTAATATTACGATGCTGACGACAAAACTCACCCAAAATCGAAATGCGACTGTAAGGAGCACGAAAAGTACCAACTATTTCTTTATTGATAACCCATGCCCATTTAATTTGACTATTACCACAGTCTAAAATTAATATTTGCTCAATGGAACTATCACTTAATTCATCTTTATGACGCAACGATACTTCACCATTAACTATTTTTTTGACATTTCCACTGTCTTCCAACATCAAGGCACCAGAACCATCAACACCTAAAACACGCCCTTCTGCTACCACCTTATCCTTCTGCATAATCACAACAATGCGATTATTATCACGACAGGCAGAAATATAAGCCGTTTGAAAACGAGAAAAACCATAAATAAAGAAAAATTGTGCATCACGATTTATTTCGTGAATCAAAGCTTTCAAGAAAGATGTTGGTTGAATAGTATCATCATACTGCCAGATTCCGGCAGTGTTTTGATCATGAACGAGCGGTGCACGAAAATTTAAGCCAACTCCAATAACACAAGTATGACCCATTGTTTGAGGAATACTCTCAATCAAAATTCCTCCCAATTTGGCATTGCCAACCATCAAATCATTAGGCCATTTAATATGAGCAATCACCCCAAAACGCTGCAAAACTTTCTGACAACTTAAAGCAACTACCAATGGCAAAGCACCAGTATGATTCTGCGGACGCTGACAAGTCAATGCCATGCTAAACGTTAAAGCATCGCCCGCTGGTGCAATCCATTGTCTATCTTGCCTACCCCTGCCTTCGAGCTGATGATTGGCAACTATTGCATGACAAAAACGTGCTTCCGAATCAGCACGAACTCTATTGGATAAAACTGTATTGGTAGATGTACATTCATCTAATACTTCGACATAAATTTCTTCGGTAGATGCAAATTCAACAAAATCAGTCTGCCGGAAAACAACAGATGGGTAACGTAACTGCCAAAAACCATCTCCCTGTTTTAGTGATTCACGCACATTTTCCGGCAACATTAATCGCAAACGATTTAATCCTCCTGCATCGGTATTAAGCTCAATACATAAATCTGCCACATTGTGTGGTTTTCCATCGGATAGTATGCTCCATAAAGTATTTGCATCACAATCATTTAGGTTATTAGTCATATCAAATTGATTCATAATTACTTACTTAAAAATAGTCATCTTAAAAAAATAGTTTTACAAACATCAAATATCAACAATTACGAACTTTATCTATCAATGCACTCGTAGAAGTATCATATAAAAAAGGAATAGAAAAAACACGCCCACCACGCTGTAAAGTTTCTTTGGCACCAACTATATTTTTGATTGCCCAATCTCCACCCTTAACCAAAATATCAGGCTTTATATATTCAATTAAATTAAGTGGAGTATCTTCATCAAACCAGGTAACCACATCAACACTTGCCAATGCCGCTACAACTGCCATACGATGATTTAATGGATTAATCGGACGTTCATCACCTTTACCCAAACGCTTCACCGAATCATCAGTATTCAAAGCCACACACAAAGAAGACCCAAGTGTACGTGCCTGTGCCAAATAACTAACATGTCCGCGATGAATAATATCAAAACAACCATTGGTAAACACTAACGGCCTTTTAACCTTTATCAAATATTCTGATAATAAATCAGGTTGCACTATCTTGCGTTCAAATTTGGGAGGTGCTAAATCAAACATCGCAAAACTTTTCCAAAAGCTTTCGTATAAAAGCCACTATGATACTGTCTAATAAACGGCAAAACAAATTTTTACCACTGTTAACTTAATCAAATTTATTAATTATTCTCCACATCAAAAGTAAACCAATCTGATTTAAATACAATAGCAATAAACTCTTATGATTGATTTTAAATAAAACAACTATAACACTGCCGGAAATCTTATAAACACTGCCGGAAACAATCTACCATAAATACAACATGAGTCTGATGATTAAACACCACCAGACTCATGAATATTCAATGCAAATTCAATACAGAAAAACTACTAATTAATCTGCACTCTCGTCATTGCCATTTTCCGTTGCTTGACGCACTTCTGCCGCATCAACCAATTCCACCAAAGCCATAGGTGCATTATCACCTTTACGGAAACCGTATTTAAGAATACGTGTATAACCACCATTACGATTAGCAAAACGAGTTCCTAATTCGCCAAATAATTTCACCACAACATCGCGATCGCGAGTGCGGTCAAAAGCTAAACGACGATTAGCCAAACTTGGTTTTTTACCCAAAGTAATCAATGGCTCAACTACACGACGCAATTCTTTGGCTTTCGGAAGCGTAGTAACAATAGTTTCATGGATTAACAATGAATTTGCTAAATTACGCAACATAGCCAAACGATGGCTACTTGTGCGATTTAGTTTTCGATTAGCATTACGATGACGCATATCAATTTATCCTTATAATATTCACAACAAATCAGGGACGCTCTAATCCTGCCGGAGGCCACGATTCAAGTTTAGAACCCAAAGTCAAACCTTTTGAAGCAAGCACTTCTTTAATCTCATTCAGAGATTTACGTCCCAAATTCGGTGTTTTTAACAATTCAGTTTCAGTGCGTTGAATTAAATCACCAATATAGTAAATGTCCTCGGCTTTCAGACAATTAGCAGAACGAACAGTCAATTCCAAATCATCAACCGGACGCAAAAGAACTGGATCAACAGGAGGTGTAAGATCTTCCTCCTCTTCGGTTACCGTGTTTTCTAAACCAGCAAAAACTTCCATTTGCTCTATCAGAATTCGTGCAGCTTTACGAACCGATTCTTCTGGATCAACCGAACCATTGGTTTCAATATCCAAAACCAAACAGTCTAAATCAGTACGTTGCTCGACACGAGCTGGTTCAACTTCAAAACTTACACGATAAACCGGAGAAAAACTGGCATCTAATAACATAGTACCAATTTCACGATTATCATCTTTGCCACGACGATTGTTAGCAGGAAGATAACCTCTACCAGTCTTAACTGTGATTTCCATTGATAATTTACCACCATCTGCCAAATGACAAATAACATGTTCTGGATTAATAATATCCACATCATGAGGTAATTCAATATCAGCAGCCGTAACTACACCAGCACTACTCTTATCTAATTTGAGGACAACAGTATCCCGAGAGTGAAGCTTAAAGACAATCCCTTTCAAATTCAAAAGAATATCTACAACATCCTCTTCAACATGCTCAATCGTAGAGTATTCATGAAATACTCCTTCAATATTAACCTCTGTTGGTGCAGCACCAACCATAGAGGATAACAACACACGACGTAATGCGTTACCCAAAGTATACCCAAAACCGCGTTCAAACGGCTCCAAAGTAACTTTGGCATGTTTGTCAGATAAGGATTCAACAATAATTTGTCTCGGTTTTAAAAATTCCGAAGGGCTACTTTGCATTTTATTGTCCTTACATTGAGTTCAAACTATTATTTGGAATACAACTCAACGACTAAGTGCTCTTTAATGTCGCTGCTCAATTCCGAACGATCTGGCAGATTCTTATATACACCTTCCATTTTGTTTGCATCTACATCAACCCAAGAAGGGAAACCAATCTGACCTGCCAATCCCAAAGCCTCTTGAATACGAACTTGTTTCTTCGCTTTTTCACGAACGGCAACCACATCACCAGGTTTAACTTGGTAAGATGGGATATTTACTACTTCACCATTAACTGTGATGGCTTTGTGTCCAACTAATTGACGTGCTTCTGCACGAGTGGAACCAAATCCCATACGATAAACAACGTTATCTAAACGAGATTCCAAAAGTTGTAACAACCATTCACCAGTAGAACCCCGGCGGCGTTCTGCTTCGGCAAAATAACGGCGGAACTGACGTTCTAATACACCATAAATACGGCGGATTTTTTGTTTCTCACGTAGCTGAATGCCATAGTCCGACAAACGTCCGCGATTAGCACCATGTTGTCCTGGTGCTTGATCAATTTTTCTATTTCCGCCTTTGGAACATTTATCTTCCAATGAACGACGAGCACTCTTTAAAAATAAATCAGTGCCTTCACGACGAGCCAATTTACATTTTGGTCCAATATAACGTGCCATTTATGTTCTCTCCTTGATTATTAAACACGACGACGTTTCGGAGGACGGCAACCGTTATGAGGAACGGGCGTAACATCCGTGATTGCAGTAATCTTAAAGCCAAGAGCATTCAATGCGCGGACAGAAGATTCACGACCAGGTCCTGGACCTTTGATGCGTACTTCTAAATTTTTTACGCCATACTCTTGGGCAACTTTGCCAGCAGCTTCTGCTGCAACTTGGGCAGCGAAAGGTGTGCTTTTACGCGAACCCTTAAAACCTGCACCGCCAGAAGTAGCCCAAGACAACGCATTGCCTTGACGGTCAGTAATAGTGATGATGGTATTATTAAAAGATGCATGTACATGCACTATACCTTCACTAACGGTTTTGCGAATTTTTTTGCGCACACGAGCTGTGTTTGCTTTAGCCATTATCAATCCTTATTTAATGAAAATTATTTTTTACCTGCAATTGCCTTACGCGGACCTTTACGAGTACGTGCATTAGTACGCGTTCTTTGACCACGACAGGGCAAACCGCGACGATGACGGAAACCACGATAGCAACCCATATCCATCAAGCGTTTAATGGACATAGTTACTTCACGACGCAAATCACCCTCTACTTCAAATTGGGCAACCTGACTACGCAAAGTTTCCAACTGTTCCTCTGTTAAGTCTTTAACTTTAACAGATCCAGCAATACCAGCTCGCTCACAAATTAAGCGAGCACGACTGCTACCAATGCCATAAATCGCTTGTAAGCCAATCACGATATGGGCATTGTTGGGAATATTCACACCAGCAATACGAG
>JAFWUA010000130.1 GCA_017518785.1 Neisseriaceae bacterium | reverse complement strand
CGTGTTTTTGTAATGGGCGATATGGGTGAATTGGGAAATTTGGCAGAAGATTTTCACCGTCAAATCGGCGAATATGCACGCGATAAAGGTATAGAACATGCTCTATTTGTTGGAGAATTATCGCAATACGCAGCAAATGGTTTTGGCGAACACGGAATTTGGTGTGCAGATAAAAAAACACTTATATCTCATTTAAAAACATTAACAAACCCACAAACAACCATCTTATTCAAAGGTTCACGCTTTATGAAAATGGAAGAAATAGTTGGTAGTTTAGATGTGTGAAATTGTAAAAAATTAAAAGTCTGCCGGAAAGGTTTTTTAAATCACATAAAAAGCTTTCCGGCAGACTTTTTTATTTTTTATCTGATAAAATCTGATGCTTAATTTTTAAACACAAAAGGAATTGAATATGAAAAAACTTGCAATTTTGCTAACCTCACTTACTCTTGCCGCTTGTGGTGGTGGTTCTGATGATAATGGAACAACGCAACCAGTTCCAACTGATTGTGGCAACTGCCAATCTAACAATGGCAAAATTCACAATAATACCGGAAGTAATAACGGTTCATCTCAAACCAACAATGGCAATGCAGAAACTCCAACCATTAACAGTAATATTGATATAGGAGATAATTCGTGGATACTTACCGGTGATGACGACAACGGTACTTTACAACTCAAAACTGCACCAAGTAAGTTTTCTTTTGATAAAAATGATTACAAAACGTTTAAGGTAGCAGGCAAAACTTTTAATTTCTTTGAACACAATGCAGATGGTATATTGGCTTATGATGAGTTAGAACAAGACCCAAAACCGTTGAAAAATGGGATAAACACTATGAAATTAACAGCAACCAAAGTGTTGTTCCCATGATTGGACCAACACAAGGTAAGCGTGGTACGGCATATGCTCGTTATGGTTTATTGGATTTAGATTCAGATGTTGAAAACAACATTCCTGCTTATCTAACTACCTTTTATCATGGTGAGGAAACCACTGTTACGTCTATGCCAACAACTGGTACAGCACATTACTCTGGCTTATCATTAGGATTAAATCCTAAAAATGTTAAATATGGAGATTCTTATACTGCTGATGTGGAAATTGACGTTGATTTTGCTAATAAAAAGCTTGATGGCAAAATGAATAATTGGAGATTAAGAAACGAAAGTGATTGGACTGCGGAAGAGAAAAAACAAGCTCAAATTAAAATCCCATCTACCACTCGAATTGCCGCTCGTATTTCTGGTAATGAATTTAAGGGTAAGACCGATAATGTTAGTACCGAAGGCAAGTTTTACGGACCAAATGCAGAAAATATAGCAGGTGCGTTTAATGATAAAAATCAAAGCTTACAAGGTGTATTTGGTGCTAATCGCCAATAAATATTGATTAATTTTCAATTTATAAGTCTGCCGGAAATATTATTTTTCCGGCAGACTATTTAAGATTTGTTTGAGAAAAAAACATTATGCAAGAAAAATTAGATGTACGAGGTTTAAAATGTCCTCTTCCAATTTTGCGTGCTAAAAAGGCATTGGCACAGCTTGAAAGTCAAGACACTTTGGAGATATGGGCAACAGATAGTGGGGCACCAAATGATTTTGTAGCTTTTTGTCGTCAAACAGGGCACATCTTGCTATCTCAAGACACTGTAATTGAAGATGGTCAAACTGTTTTTCACTTAATTATTCAACACAAGTAGTCTAATAGTTGTCATCAATCGAACTTTTTTAATTTATGTGGAGTTAATCTGATGAAAAATTACACACAAATCGCTTATGTATTCACCATGTCAGGTTTATTGGCTATGCCAATTTTGACAAGTGCACACGAACCACAAGCGGCATATCAGGAAACTTTAAATGTTGCTACAAGCAAAGAACCTGCCGCAGTTGCTAAAATTCGTAAATATTATACTGGTATTAGTAAACAAGCAGCTAATCGCAAAAATATTACTCAACACACCGATAAAAATACCCAAGAGACAGTCTCTTTTTTGAAAAGTAATGGCAATATAAGTTTTATCACAGTTCAATCTTCTAAAAAATCTGCCGATAAGATTTATGAAGAATATCTATTTGATGATGACACATCAGAATTGATTTTTGCATATTCTAACAATTCTTGGAGTGATGAACGTGGCAAACAAAATTCACAATTACGTTGCTATTGGCAAAACAATCAATTGATTCACAGCAAAATAAAAGGCGATTTAGTTCGTTTTTGTGATGATTTATCCCAAAAATCACAGGCATTATATAACTCTCACTAATCGTTAACTATATTGATAATATTATGAAAAGTATCACCATTATTCGTCCTGATGATATGCACTTGCATGTACGCGATAATGAAGCGTTAAAGTGTGTTGTTCCGTTTTCTGCACGACAAATGGGACGTGCGGTTATCATGCCTAATCTTAAACCACCAATTGTAAACGTTGAGGCTGCTCTATCTTATAAGCAAAAAATCATGGATGTGCTTGATAAAAATTCATCGTTTACCCCTCTGATGACTTTGTATTTAACCGATAAAACAACGCCAGATATGGTTTATCAGGCAGCTGATGCAAAAATTGTAGCATTCAAACTATATCCTGCAGGAGCTACTACTAATTCAGACGATGGTGTAACCGATTTATTTAAGCTAATTCCTGTATTGCAAGCCATGTCAGAAGTAAATATGCCACTATTAGTGCACGGTGAAGTAACTGATAGTAACGTGGATATTTTTGAACGCGAAGCCATCTTTATAGAAAGAATACTTAAACCACTATTAGATAAATTACCAAATTTGCGAGTTGTTTTTGAACATATTACAACTGCCGATGCGGCACAATTTGTAATTCAGGCAGAAGATAGAGTAGGTGCGACTATAACTCCCCAACATTTATTAATGAATCGCAATCATTTATTAGTGGGTGGTATTAATCCTCATCACTATTGCTTACCAATTTTAAAACATGAAAAACATCGCCTTGCTCTATTAGAGGCAGTGAGCGGCAATAATTCTCATCGTTTTTTCTTGGGTACAGATTCTGCTCCACATCCACGTTCTAAAAAGGAATGTTCTTGTGGTTGTGCTGGTGCGTTTTCCGCACATGCTGCAATTGAATTATATGCAGAAGCATTTGATTCAATCGGTGCATTAGATAAATTAGAAGCGTTTGCATCACGCAATGGTGCACGTTTTTATAGTCTGCCGGAAAACACTGACACTATTACCTTAATCAAAAAAGAACAAATCATTCCGGAATCGTATCCATTTGGTCAGGATAAACTAATCCCACTGCGTGCAAATCAAACAATCTCATGGTCAATTGAATAAATAAATAACATAATTCGTTAAATATAGTCTGCCGGAAAAGTTGATAAATGAAAAACTTTCCGGCAGACTATTTTTCAATAACAATCAATCATGGTTATAATGGTGGGATAATTTCTACGATATTATAAGGATCGTCCAATGGATTACGCTGAACAATTGTCCACTTTGCAAAACGCCGAACTCATATTCGATAAGCAACAATGTTGCCACGCATTAGAACGCATGGCTTGCGAGATTACGGCTAAATTAAAAGATGCTATGCCATTAGTACTACCAGTTATGGGTGGTGCAGTAGTATTCACCGGACAATTGCTTCCGTTGCTTAATTTTCCATTGGATTTTGATTATATTCATGTTTCTCGTTATGGTAACAAACTTGTTGGTGGCAATTTTGAATGGACACGCCTACCCAAACAAGATATGAGAGGGCGTACCGTTCTAATATTAGATGATATTTTAGATGAGGGACATACTATGGCTGCCATCTATAATAAAGCCATGTCTTTGGGTGCCAAAGCTTGTTACACCGCAGTGTTTGCCAATAAACTGTTACCGCATAAAAAACCAATCAAAGCAGATTTTGTAGGTTTAGACGTACCTAATCGTTATGTTTTTGGTTTCGGTATGGACGTAAAAGGTGCATGGCGTAATCTGCCGGAAATATATGCAATCGGACAATAAACAAAATTCAATTTGCCATACGATATGTTAAAAAAAATCACCATATTAATCTCCACAATCATAATGACTGCTTGTTCCTTATCAAAACAAGGAACATCTTACGAAACGCCTGATAATAATCAAATAAACACCAATAATAATATCGCAGAAATTAAGCAAGAACCTGTTGTCCCATGTGAAGATATTGATTGTTTTATCTTGCGGCATCCCGAAATTTCGGTCAATGAATGGGAAAATTTTTTCTCTCGTGCTCAATTGCGTGAAGATATTATAAGAACCATCAGTCGCCCCTCAACCTCACGTCCTTGGTATAAATTTGCGGTGGATAATTCCGGAACACATCGCATTAAAAATGGTACAAATTTCTATAAGAATAATTACCAAATAATCCAAAGAATTGCACAAGAATACGGTGTTGATGCAGAAGTAATCACAGCTATATTAGGTATAGAAACCAATTACGGCAAAAACACAGGTTCTTTTAATGTGGCTGATTCTTTACATACTTTGGCTTTTCACTTTCCTAAAAGAGCGGAGTTTTTCCAAGAGGAATTAAGTGAATTTTTACTAATGTGTAAAGAATTAAATCGTGATCCATTTAGTTTTTCCGGCAGTTATGCCGGTGCAATGGGTATGCCTCAATTTATGCCATCGAGCTATCGCAAATGGGCAAAAGACGGTGATGGTGATGGTTTTGCCGATATTTGGAATAATAAAGCTGATGCATTAGCATCTATTGCCAATTATTTGGTGGTTCATGGTTGGCAAAAGGGCGGACATATAACGATTCCCATTTATGACGATAATAGATTTATATTGGACGAACTTTCCGAAGAAAAAACCGCACTATCACGCACCGTACGTGATTTACGCAATTTGGGTATCAATATTCCAGCAGAAATCAATGATAATGAACGTGCATTTGTCTATCGTTTAGAAACAGCACCTGATACATTTACCTATCACTTGGGATTTAATAATTTTTACGCAATCTGGAAATATAACAACAGCAGACTATATGTTCATGCAGTATCGCAAATTGCTGCCGGAATTTATGCCAATCAATATTAGGCAACACATATAATTTTTGTTAGAATGACGAGCTCATTTGATAAACTGCACCCATAGCTCAGTTGGATAGAGTGTCGGTTTCCGAAGCCGAAGGTCACAGGTTCGATCCCTGTTGGGTGCACCATTATTTGTGAATATAATTATGAAAAAAATTCTTTTTTTACTATTATTATTGTGTAGCTCAATCGTATTGGCACTACCGTATCAAGAATATAATCATCAACAAGCCTTAAGCAATGAAAACGGTAAATATTCAATCAATATTTCTGTTATGTTCAAAGGTGTAGATAATTTATATCTATATGCCAAAGAATATCCATTAAAATTTGATAATAAACAAGATATAAATAATGCCTATCGAGATTTACATATTTTAATTAAAACATTTGATTATGTTAAGCAAGAAAAAATTATAGATAGATTTTCATCACAAGATAAATTTAATTTTGATTTAGGTCATGCTCGTTTATTTTTAATGGCTCATAATTTTGATATACCAAATATGATGAAAAAAGCCGATGAACACTATCAAAAACTAATTAAAAATAATCCTAACAATGGTAAATTGTATGCAGAATATGGAGGATTTTTGTCCAATAGTATGCGGATTAAAAAAGGAGAAGAATATTTACAAAAAGCTATACAATTAGGAGAGAAAGATACTTATTTTGCATTAGGTATGAATTATTTTATTCAAAATAAAAAACAATTAGCAATTGAAGCATTAGAACAATATCAAAAATATTATCCACAAAACCCACAAACTGCCAAAATAATTAAAGCAATTAAAAACGATAATATTCAAAGAAGTATAAAATAATGAATAAATTTGAAAATGGCTTTTACTCATTCGCCACCTCATGTGTTTCGCCCAACTTTGAATCACGTCATAGTAATTGTGATATATCTTTAATTGTATTACATAATATCTCCTTACCGCCATTTGAATATGGTAGCCATACTATTGATAAACTATTTCAAAATAAACTTGATAAAGAAAAAGATGCATTTTTACAATCAATCTCTCATTTACGCGTATCATCACATTTTTTAATTGAACGCTGTGGCGTGATAAAACAATTTGTATCCTGTAATGATATAGCCTATCACGCTGGTATCTCGTCTTTTCATGGAAGAGAAAAATGTAATAATTTTTCCATTGGCATTGAATTAGAAGGTTGCGATTTTGAACCTTTTACCGAAGAACAATATTTTTCATTAATAAATCTGCTTCATGATTTAATACAAGAATATCCAAGTATAACTGCAATTTGCGGACATTCAGATATTGCACCAAATCGTAAAACTGACCCTGGATATTTTTTTGATTGGCAAAGACTTGTTGATGTTAATTTGCCTGTTGATAGAAATGGTGTAACTTGAAAATTTTTCCGGCAGAGTTCATTGCATTTTATAAACTCTGCCGGAAAGTAATTAACAATCAATTTATGCAAATTGTGAAATCATCTTATCAACCACTTCTGGCACTCCTTCTGATGCACGTTTAGCGGTAATATGAACTCCTGCAACTTGTACAGGGTGCAAATCTATCAAATGAATAATCGCATGTTTTGGTGCAAAATTCATTAAACCTGCTGCCGGATAAACTTGCAACGATGTTCCAATAATCAACACAATATCAGCTTGTTGTACCAAACTAATAGCTTCGTCCAAAGCCGGCACTGCTTCGCCAAACCATACAATATGTGGACGCATTGGATTGCCATCAGGATCAGTCATTGCTATATCTTGGGAATCGCAAAAATCTATAATGTAATTTTCATTGACGCTACTACGCAATTTTTTTAACTCACCATGCAAATGCAAAATATTGCTACTGCCAGCACGTTCATGTAAATCGTCAACGTTTTGGGTAATAATATTGGTTATAAAGTAATCTTCTAAACGCTTTAATGCTAAATGAGCAGCATTGGGTTCTACTTCTTTTAGTTGTAAACGTCTTTGATTGTAAAAATCAATCACTAATTGTGGATTTGCCTTAAAACCTTCTGGTGTTGCAACATCTTCAATACGATGTCCCTCCCATAAACCGCCTGTGCCACGAAATGTAGATAAACCGCTATCAGCACTGATGCCCGCACCGGTTAATACTACACAACGTTTTTTTTGTGCATTCATGCTTTATTCCCCAATAATGCCACCAATACTGCTTTAATTGTGTGCATACGATTTTCGGCTTGGTCAAACACGATAGATACTTCACTTTCGAATACTTCGTTGGTAACTTCTACACCGTCCAAATTAAAATTATCATAAATCCACTGTCCCACAGTAGTTTCACGGTCATGAAATGCTGGCAGACAGTGCATAAATTTAACATTAGGATTGCAAGATGCTTTCATTAAATCGCTATCTACGCGGAAAGGTTTTAAGAACTTTATTCTTTCTGCCCAAGCATCTTTTTCTTCTCCCATAGATACCCAAACATCGGTATAAATAAAATCTGTATTTTTAACTGCAAGATGTGGATTATCTGTGATAGTTATTTTTGCTCCACTTGATTCAGCCAATTTCATACATTGAGCAACTAATTCACTATTAGGTTGAAATGATTTATGAGCACCAATTCTAACGTCCATACCCATAATCGCACCTAATAACAACAATGAATTTCCCATGTTATAACGTGCATCGCCAACGTATGTATATGAAATTTGCGATAAAGGTTTATCAGAATGCTCACGCATAGTCATTAAATCTGCCAATGCTTGTGTTGGGTGCCTTTCATTAGTTAAACCATTAAAAACAGGTACACCGGAGTATTTTGCCAAGATTTCTACACACTCTTGGGCAAAACCGCGATATTCAATGCCATCGAACATTCTTCCCAATACTCGTGCAGTGTCTTTCATCGATTCCTTGTGTCCAATCTGACTGCCGGAAGGTCCAATATACACAGCATTTGCCCCCTGATCAGCACAAGCCACTTCGAAAGCACAACGTGTACGAGTTGAATCTTTCTCGAAAATAAGAGCAATATTTTTGCCTTGTAAGGTAGGGCGTTCCGTACCGTTTTTCTTGGCACTCTTTAACTGAATTGCCAACTCTAACAAGGACTCAATTTCTTTGGCAGAAAAATCCGCTAATGTTAAAAAAGATGTTGGTTTTAATGAAATCATAGTATTTTCAAAAATCGTTTCAGATGCACTGAAACAACAGTTACAAAGGTTTATTGTAGATTAAAAATGTATCTTACGATACTCAACTTAACTTTTAAAAAAGTGTGCATTCTATCACAGTTATAGTCAATTTATACCAAACTATCTTGCGTTAGTTGCTTCTTACTATATTATTTATACCATCTGTGGTTTTGCTGCCTTGTCTACTTTTGATTTGAATCATCTAATGTTATAAATCTTTAAAAACCGTGTAAATTAGTAGTTCCGGCAGACTTTTCAACAATACATTGTCTTAAATTTGAAAAATAGTATTAAAATATTCACCTGAACTTTTAATAACTATTTCAAGTAACACCACATTATGCCACGTTTTTATTTGCCAAATCATCTTGATATAGACCAAACTATTACTCTGCCGGAAAATATTATTCGTCATATAAAAGTATTACGCTTGAAAAGCGATAGCTACATCACCTTATTTAACGGTCAAAATTGCGAATATCAAGCAAGATTAAAGTCTGCCGGAAAAAATATTTGGCAAGCCATTATTATTAAAGAATTATCACCACCAACTGAATCGCCTTTGAATATCAACTTAATTCAAGTAGTATCCACAGGTGAAAAGATGGATTTTACCGTACAAAAAGCCACAGAATTGGGAGTAAATCAAATTTACCCTGTAATATCACAACATTCAAATGTACGTTTGTCAGAAGAGCGAGCCATCAAACGTACTCGGCGTTGGCAAGAAATAGCCATTGCATCTTGTGAGCAATGTGGAAGAAATACAATTCCTAAAATATTTCCAATTCAAAATCTTAACACTGCATTGACACAAGCTCCCACAACAGATATAAAACTTTTACTATCACCGCAAGGCTCTATACGTTTGCGTAATATTGAAAAAATCCCTAAAACCATAACTCTATTAATCGGTGCCGAAGGAGGATTATCAGATAATGAAGAAAAATTAGCACAACAAAGTAATTTTCTACCCATTCGCTTGGGACAACGTATCTTACGTACTGAAACAGCAGGATTGGCAACATTGGCTGCCATACAAACAATTTGGGGTGATTTTTAAATTTCCTCTTGACATTATTTTAGAAAACTCTTATATTAGGAAAATCTAATGCAAACCGAACAGGAAAAGTATTCTTTGGAAGAGCAATCGCAAGTCGTAGTAGATTTTTTGAAGAACTTGTGTAATGTGTATCGCTTACAAATTTTGTGTTTGTTGATGGAGCGAGGCGAGATGTGTGTTAACCATTTACGCGAGAAAACTGGTGATGGAAAATTAACTCACTCTGCCATATCGCAACATCTAACTCGAATGCGTGAAGATGGCTTATTGACTTCAAGACGTGATGCACAAGAGTGTTATTACAAAGTAAGCGATGAAAAAGTAATTCAAATTATGACAACTCTCAAAGAAATTTTCTGTTCCCAACAATAGTTAGGAACAAAATGAGTCTTCAAACCATTGACGCTAAACGTGCATCTGAATTAATTAAATCAGGTGCAGTGATTATCGATATTCGTTCACAAGACGAATATAAACGTAAACATATTGACGGTGCAATTTGCATTCCAGCCAATGAAATGATTGCGGAAAAAATACCTGCAAATTCCACAATTATTTTTTCATGCTTATCTGGTATGCGTACTAAAACCAATGCTAATCATTTATCTGAATGTGCATGCAATTGCAGTGAGATGTATATTTTAGATGGTGGACTAAATGCTTGGGAAAAATACGGATTGCCAACGATAAGTAATGCTAAATGTAGTCTCGATATTATGCGTCAAGTTCAAATTGCAGCCGGTAGTTTAATTTTAATTGGTGCACTATTAGGCTTTACATTATCTTCTTGGTTTTACTTAATTTGTGCTTTTGTTGGTGCAGGTTTATTATTTGCAGGATTAAGCGGTTTCTGCGGCATGGCAGTGCTGTTAATGAAAATGCCATGGAATAAAGTTTAATCAGCTTAATTATTTATAAGTAATTATTTTATAAAAAATTTACAAATTATTTTTATCAATATTGCCGTGAAAAAATATTTATTCCGGCAGAGTAATTAAATAAGGAAATATCATGAAAGCAAACATTGGCGGAATTGACCGCATAGTTAGAATCATTGTTGGTTTAGCATTGATTGCTGTTGCCATTTTCGTACCGGGTGCATGGTGGGGTTGGATTGGTGTTGTGCCATTATTGACTGCATTTATTCGTTTTTGTCCTTTATACCCATTGTTCAAAATTAATACTTGTAAAAAATAAGGAATTTGAGATGCAACATGATTACCCAAGTTTAACCGTTGAATTAAACAGCAAATTAGCTGAAATTCGCAAAGAAATTCCCGACACTATGAAAGGTTTCGGACAAATGGCACAAGCAGCTGCAACCGATAGTGCTTTGACACCTAAACAAAAGGAGTTAATTGCAATTGCAATTGGTGTTGCAGCAAGATGTCAAGGCTGTTTAGCATTTCATGCCAAAGCATTAGCCAAAATGGGCTGTACTCGTGCTGAATTTATGGAGATGCTTCAAGTATCAATTTATATGGGCGGAGGACCATCTCTAATGACAGCAGCAGAAGCATTAATGGCTTACGAATCATTTGGTGGAGAGAAAGCAACCAACTGATAACTAAATTAATTCAAACAAAAAACCTGTATCCTCCTTTTCCCTTCTTGAAAGATAGAAGGGCTTTTTTTGCCTTTTACAAAAAGTTTTCGGCAGACTTATTTCCGGCAGACCTATTTCCCGTAGACTTTTTTCCGGCAGACTTTTCCGGCAGACTTTTCCGGCAGACTTTTCCGGCAGACTTTTCCGGCAGACTTTTCCGGCAGACTTTTCCGGCAGACTTTTCCGGCAGACTTTTCCGGCAGACTTTTCCGGCAGACTATTTTCAATAGAAAAACTGTTTTATTTTTTGCCAAATATCAGCTTTTTGTTTGGGATTACGCAGAATGTGTGCGGGGTGGGGTAATTGTAATTTTTTAACTGGGATTTCAATCGAGTGCAAATCTTCACCCAACACCACCACTTGTGAAATTTGTTGCTGTGAAATAATTTGCAAAACATTATCTTGATAGGATAAATTGCTATCCAATGCGTGCCATATTGGTTGAATAGTTTTATCGCTGGCATAGATAAGGTGTTGAATTAATTTGCCAAAATCGCAAGTATTAATTTCATGTGGGGCTGTGTTTAAATTATGGCGAAGAGTTAGCCATAAAGTATTTGTATCTTTATTTTTGGTTACGGTATATGTTGAACGTAAGGCAATATTGGCATTGTAAATTTGTTCGTTATAAACTGGTTTGGTTTCCTCTGCCGTTACGGTTGGTTTGATGGTGGGTTGAAGTATAAAAGTGTGTTGTTTAGGCTCATCTTTAACAAAAAATGCACTACGTTTCAGCCAAATAGGACCTAATCCCAAGGCTTCGTGAAGATGTATGTAACGGCTACTTAACATGATTTAATAATGTATATAACTATTTTTTGTGATTTTATCAGAAGCTAATTGTGGTATCAAAACGCTTCCACTCCATAATAATCGCATTTTCAATGGGAAACATATAATAATGTTTTCTTTGTGCAATTTCTATAAATCCATGTTTTTTATATAAATTTATTGCAGGAATATTGCTTTGACGCACTTCTAATATTATGCGTTTGATGTTCTGATAAAAATTAATAAATTGAGTTAATAGTAAAGATGCAGCCTGTTGGTGGCGACATTCTTGATGGGTAAGGATTAGATGTAATTCTGCCTCATCTAATACTATTTGCCAAATGGCAAAGGCAATGATTTGGTGGTTTTGTTCTGCAAGCCATATTTCTTGTTGATTAAGATTGTGAAAATGATGTTCTGCCCAAGGGTGAGGATTGTGATTATTATTTAGCATAATCACATCTTGTAAATCTGATTGAGTTGCAAGTCTAATATTCACAAGTTTAAGCCTTATTTTTTGATTATTGCTTGTTCGTTCACAGTGAGTGCAACTTTGTTTCTAACATAGATCAATGAAGCATTATCCGCATCAGTAGCCGGATATTTTCCATGTATTGCACAGTTTATAAAATCATTAGCAGATGGCATATTAACTCTGCCGGAAATATTACAAATATCTTGGCTAAATCCATTTCCAACACCTTGAATATCATCGATATTTATATTTTCCGGCAGTGTTATATTTTCTATTTTATCAACGCGATATTCGGTTAATCGGTGTTTTTGTTGATTATCGAAAAAAGCGTAAAACACTTCATTCATACGTGCATCAATGGCAGCGAGGACGTATTTAGAATCTGGAATTAAAGATGCAACAGCATCTAATGACGGCACTCCGATTAGCGGAATATTAAACGGTGCGGATAAACCTTGTGCAATTGCAATGCCTATACGTAATCCGGTAAACATTCCGGGACCTTGATTGTAAATGATTGCGGATAATGATTGAATGTTGGTGTTTGCTTCGTTTAATAATGCTTCTAATTTTGGCAAAAGATATTCAGATTGGCGATTTCCCATATCTTCGATTATGGAAAAGTTTTGTCCGTCAATATTAAGTGCAATTGACAGAATATTGGTGCCACTATCTATGGCTAATATGGGACAATTAAAATCAACTTCTATCATAGTAAAATCATCAATATAATTGAAGCAATAATTATAACAGGGTCGAATAAAAGATAATGAAACAAAATATTAATGTTAATAATCAATATATTGGTAGATTTGCACCAAGTCCTACGGGAAGATTGCATATTGGTTCTCTATTGTGTGCAGTTGGCAGCTTTTTAGATGCACGTGCTAATAATGGACAATGGTTGCTACGTATTGAAGATATTGACCCCCCACGTGAAGAAGCAGGGGCTGCTGATGATATTTTGCGTACTTTACAGGCATTTGCTTTGTATTGGGACGGCGAGGTGGTTTATCAAAGTAAGCGTTATCATCTCTACCACGAAGCTTTGGACTATCTATTAGAAAAAGGTGAAGTTTATCCGTGCTATTGCAGTCGTAAAACTGTAAAGGAAAACGGCATCATGGGCGTTGATGGTGTGGTGTATAACGGTAATTGTAGAAAACAATCTAATATAAAGTCTGCCGGAAAAAATTATGCATATCGTTTATATGTTGATGATGATGAAATATTATTTAATGACAGAATAGTAGGTTTTTATAAACAAGATATTAAGCGTGAAGTAGGTGATTTTGTTTTACTGCGTGCTGATGGTTTGTGGGCATATCAATTGGCTGTTGTGGTTGATGATGCTATGTGCAGGGTGAATCATATTGTACGCGGACAAGATTTATTGGTTTCTACACCACGTCAGATTTATCTTTCAAAGAGACTTAATTACAAGCCAATTCAGTATGCGCATCTACCACTACTGACTAATCGACAAGGACAAAAATGGTCAAAGCAAACATTAGCACCACATTTAGATTTAAATTGCAAAGAAAATTTACTGCGACAAGTATTGATATATTTAGGTTTGCCAGAGCCGATTCCGGCAGACTCTTGTGAAAATATATTGCAATGGGCAATTGTCAATTGGGATATTAAACGAGTTCCAAGCAATTTTATTATCACCGAAAATTAAGGATTATAAACATGAGTGAAGTTTATTTAGTCGGTGGAGCAGTACGCGATAGCTTATTAAATTTAGAAGTAAAAGATAAAGATTGGGTGGTGGTAGGTTCATCTGTAGAAGAAATGCTATCGCAAGGATTTTTATTGATAGGAAAAGATTTTCCGGTATTTTTGCACCCACAAACTCATGAAGAATATGCATTAGCACGCACTGAACGCAAAAGTGGCAGAGGTTATACTGGTTTTAGCGTTTTTTCAGAACCAACAGTTACATTAGAAGAAGATTTATCTCGCCGTGATTTAACCATTAACGCTATGGCAATGGATTGTTCCGGCAGACTAATCGACCCTTTTGGTGGAGAGCAAGATTTATCCAATGGAATTTTACGCCATGTAAGCCCTGCTTTTGCCGAAGATCCAGTGCGGATTTTACGAATTGCAAGATTTGCAGCACGTTTAGGTTTCATGGTAGCAGATGAAACCTTTGAATTAATGAGAAAAATGGTTAAAAATGGTGAAGTAGATTATTTAGTACCAGAACGCGTTTGGCAGGAAATTTCACGTGGATTAATGGAAAATAAACCTTCTTATATGTTTAATGTATTGCGTGAATGTGGAGCTCTCGCAATTATCTTGCCGGAAGTAAATAATCTATTTGGAGTGCCACAAAGAGAGGATTATCACCCAGAAATAGATAGTGGTATCCATACTATGATGGCAGTGGATTATTCCGCACAAAACAATTTTAGCTTATCAGAGCGTTATGCAGTATTAAGTCATGATTTAGGTAAGGCATTAACCCCACCTGATATTTTGCCCAAACATTATGGACATGAAGAAGCAGGAATTGGACCATTAAAAAAAATGAATAAACGCCTGAATGTACCCAAAGAATGTGCTAATTTGGCGTTAATGGTAGCTCGTAATCACGGTTTATTTCATAGCGTGGAAATTTTGCGTTCTGCCAAAATAGTTGATATATTAAAATCTTGTGATGCTTTCCGGCAGCCTGAAAGATTTTTAAGTGCAATTAAAACAGGGTTTGCAGATACACGTGGTCGATTAAATTTTGAAAATGCACCATATCCGCAATATGAATTGTGGCAACAATATTTATTAGCGTGTCAAAAAATAGATATTGCCAGCCTGATTGCGAATGTTAGCAATAAGTCAGAAATACCCAATATCATACGTCAAGCACGGATTAAAACCATTAAATCGTTACGTAACAAAATGTCAGATTAACGATTTTTGTGATTATATTTTCTCTCTTCGATATGGCGTTTGATATTAACAATAGCATCACGTTTGGAATAATCTAAACTTATTGTATAGTGATAAGTTAAAGTTTTTTCTTTATTTTTTGTCCAATATGGTTTGGCATAAATATCGTGTATAGCATATCCGCAATCGCAAGTGCATTTTTTAAGTTTATCATCGCACACCATACCACTATCAATTGCAGCTTGCTTAAATTCTTTACTTGAATAATATTTTGATTTTATTTTGCTTTTAATTAAATCAAGAATTTCTTGTTCATCAATTTGTGGAAAAGAATTTGCCAATATCTCTCCTATATCATTATTTGCTAAATTATCGGTATTGAT
>JAFWUA010000129.1 GCA_017518785.1 Neisseriaceae bacterium | reverse complement strand
GTTGTGGCAAGATATGTACCAAGATGCAGTTGGTCAAATTGTACGTCGTATGACATTTATCTCTTCATCTATTGCGAAAGAACCTTGATATGCAAGCACTATCTAATTTTGATACTCCTTTGGCGAGTTTATACATCATTCATGGCGAAGAGGATTTGCTTCGTATTGAGGAGTTAGACAGATTACGTAATATAGCAAAGATGCAAGGATTTAGCGAAAGAGAAAGCATTACAGTAGACCAACATTTCGATTGGTCGGAAATTTTATTATCGATTGATAGTCCAACACTGTTTGCAGATAAAAAATTATTAGAAATACATATTCCTTCTGGCAAACCAGGAAGAACAGGTTCTGATGCTTTGGTTGAATTGGCTGAAAAAAGTCACCCAGATACAACCGTTATAGTTTTTTTGCCTAAATTAGATGCTTCGCAAAAGAAAGCTAAATGGTTTGCTCATTTATCAAAAGCAGGAATTGTTTTTGATGCTAAAACTGTTAGTGCAGCTGATTTACCATCATGGATTGAAAGGCGTTTACAGCAATTTGGTTTAACTATCGAAAGAGAGGCATTAGCAGTTTTTGCTGAACGAGTAGAAGGTAATTTATTAGCAGCACGGCAGGAAATTGAAAAATTATCATTGTTACACCCTGAAGGTAGCTGTTTAAGCATGGCAGATGCTGTAAATGCAGTAGCAAATGTCGCACGTTTTGATGTATTTCAGCTTTCATCTGCCTGGTTAAGTGGAGATGTTTTGCGTACTACACGTTTGGTTGATGGTTTGGCAGAAGAGGGCGGAGAACCAATTTTGTTACTATGGTCTGTGGCAGAAGATATTCGAATTTTATTGCGTTTGCAAGCAGGACTTAAACAAGGGCAAACAATATATCAATTGCGAAATCCTTTGCGTTTATGGGGAGATAAGCAAGTTTTAGCACCCAAAGCACTAAAACGTATTGGTACACGCCGTTTATTAGAAGCGTTGCAAAACTGTGCATTGGCTGACCGTCAAATCAAAGGTGTAGAAAATGGTGAAGCATGGAAAACTGTTCGAGAAATATTGGTAAACCTATCAAAATGTTAATAATTGATTGTGTAAAAACATTTCCGGCAGACTTGTAATATCAATAACTAACTGACAAGACGTAGAGTATTTCTATTCTATTTCTACTTCTTTTGCGATTTTTTGAAATTCATCTTGCAAAATCAATTTAGCAAAATCTTCTGCTAAACCGCGTCCTTCTACTAACTTCCATCGACGTGCCAATTCAAAATTAGTAAAAGGCATCATAGTGTGGATTAGCTCGTCAGCCAAATCAATACGATTACATACCAAAGCAACATCACAGCCGGCGTTCAATGCAGTTATAGTGCGTTCATGAATATTACCAGCACCACATGCACCTTCCATAGTTAAATCATCTGAAAAAATAATGCCATCGAATCCTAATTCATTGCGTAACACTTTTTGTAACCAGTAAGAAGAAAATCCAGCAGGATTTT
>JAFWUA010000128.1 GCA_017518785.1 Neisseriaceae bacterium | reverse complement strand
TTTTATACGAAAAATAAAAATATAATTATTTGTTAAGTAAAAAGATTCTTCACAGACCCTTCACTTTGTTCAGAGCGACAAGTTGGTTCAGAATGACGAGTGAGGAAAAAAGGTGGGTTTTGCAAAATTTTTCAGTCTGCCGGAAAATTAAATAATTATCCAAATAATATTTATTATTTATATATTACGTAAAAAAACCGATGGAAGATGACGGCGAACGCTGTTAATACGAGTTTTATCTATATTAGCAGTTATAATACATTCTCCCATATTGGATTCACAAATAATTTTACCCCAAGGGTCTATAATCATACTATGTCCGTATGTTTGGCGACCATTTTCATGATTGCCTCCCTGTGCTGCAGCAACTAAATAACATTGATTTTCTATGGCACGGGCACGCAATAAAATTTCCCAATGATCTTTTCCGGTGGTGTAAGTAAAAGCAGCAGGCAAAATCAGAATATCAAAAATACCTTGTGCAATAAAAAAATTAGGAAAACGAATATCGTAACAAATACCTTGTCCAATATTCCAATCTTGATGAATTAATGAGGGAATTGTTTTTCCAGCTTCAATTGTATCTGCTTCGTTATATTTTTCTCCAATACCACTATATCCAAATAAATGTATTTTGTCATAACGTGAAATACATTTGCCATTGGGGGCAAAAGTTAATAAACTATTATATACTTTATTGGGATTGGAAGTACGCAGAGGAATTGTTCCTGCAAATAGTGTGATATTATGTTTTTTTGCTAAATTAGAAAGTTGATATTGAATTTTACCTTCACCGAAATTTTCAGCATAAAGACATTTATCACTATCGTTTTGTCCCATTAAAATCCAATATTCAGGCAAGACTATCCATTGGGCTTGTTGGGAAGCTTGTTCAATTAGTTTTTCTATATTTTGTAAATTATCTTCTATTCTTGTGGAAGATACGGTTTGAATTGCTGCAACTGTGATCTTATCCATAATATTATTGCTGTTTTTGAATATAGGTGTTTATGAATATAGCAAAGAGAGTAAATAAAATAATTGGCATTCCACCAGCAATAAATGGTGGCAGCTTGAATAATTCTGCATAAAAACTAAAAAAACGTCCAAGAAAATGAAATCCAACTCCTAAACACATTCCTAAAAATATACGCCACCCCATATTACTATGACGTGCAATAACAGGAGTAAATGCTAATGCAACTAATACCATAGCAATTGCACCAAATGGATAAAAAATCTTACGCCATTTAACAATTTCATAAGTTGTAGTACGTTGCTTATTGTTATTTAGATGTTTGATATATGTATTAAGGGTATGTACTGGCATCTGTGATGGTTCTATAATAAGAACTTTAACCAAATTGGGATTAATATGAGTTTGCCAATTGTCAGAAATAGTCTGCCGGAAATATATTTTATCATTTGTAATTGTTGTTTCATTTAATTGATTTAATTGCCATTGATTATCTTTATATTTTGCTGTTTCTGCAAATGTTATTGTGTCTAAATGAAAATCATCTGCCAAATGATAGCGATTGATTCCATGCATTGTACCATCAGGTAAAAGTGAATCGATATGTATCATGTCATTTCCTGATTTTATCCAAATACCATTTCTATTGATTGCGGCTTGTTCGCCATAATGTGCTGTATATTTAATACGATTGGAATTTTCATAAGATGTTGGAAGTAAGTATTCTCCAATCAATGCGTTAAATAATGCACAAGCACAAGCAAATATGGTTAATATTCCAATTAAACGTTTTTTTGATATACCACAAACACGCATTACCACGTACTCATTGGTAGAAGATAATCTGGTAAGAGTTATTAATGAACCAATTAGTATTGAAACTGGAAAAACATCATATAAATAAACTGGAATACGCCACAATACATATCTAAATAGAGTTAATGTGGTATATTGTTCCTTACCGATGTTTTTACTTTCAGCTAATAAATCAAAAATTGCATATAAGGCAGAGAATGATAATAATACATATAATGTGGCTATGCCTAATCGCTTCCATAAATATCTATCAATAATCATGTTTTGTTACCTCTACGCATAAAAGCTATTGGGTCATTACGATAATATAGCCATAATATCGCTATGATTAACATAATGATGTGTACTGGTAATAGTCCAAGCCAAAAATCGATATGTTGAGAGCTAATGCGTGCTCGCATAAAGGTAAGACCACTTTGATAAATAAAGAAAAATAAAACTGCCAATATAATATTGTAAGTTCTGCCATTACGTGGATTGTAATACGATAGTGCAAGTGCTAATAAAGATAAAATTGGTACTGCCAATGGCATTGAGATTCGCCACATTAATTCGGCATGCCATTGTGGGTCGGTACTATTCCATAATTCTTTGATCGATGCCATGTGTCGGTCTTGTTCCAATTGAACGATTTTTATATGAGGAGCAATAATTAAATCGGCACGTTCAAAACCAACTTTTTCTATATTTTGGGTTCCGGCAGACTTTGCATAACGGTAACCATTACTTAAATGAAGAATACGTTTATCATCATCATATTCAATTTTTCCTGATTTGGCACTGATGATTGCGGTTTGATTGGTTTGTGGGTTTATGTGTTGCACAAAAATATTTTTAGCAATGCCCTCATTTGCATCAAAATGCTCTACAAAATACACAGTATTGCTGTTTAGGGAACGAAAAATTCCTTCTTCAATAAGCGATATATCCTGTTTTTGTTTAATAATTTGTGCAAAAGCTTCGCCACGTTTTTCTGCCCATGGCGATGCCCATAGAGAGATTACTGCGGTTAGAATCGTCAGGGGTAAAACAAATGTCATCAGTGGAGTAATCCAACGCCTTAATGATAAACCGCAGGATAGCCAAATTACCATTTCACTATCACGCCAATATCGCGAAAATACGGTAAGAATGCTAATAAAAGCAGTTAATATCAATAGAATAGGAGTAAGACCTATCACCCATACGGCTAACATGGTAGTCATAGCATCTAATGCGATTCTGCCACCAGCAATTCTACCTAACAGGTTGATAACTTGGGTTGAAATTAGAATAATTAGTAAAATAAAAAAAATACCCACCGCAGTTAGCGTGAGTTCTTTCATAAGTGAGCGATGGTAAATCATAGGCTTATTATTGCTTTGGTTAAAAGGCGTGAATCGGCTACAATAGCGAGATTGTTTTTATCCCATACTCAAAGGAGTCATAATGATTAAATTTAGCATATCTGCCAAAAAAAATCAGCAAACTGTACGTGATGCAGAAGTTTTATGTATTAGTAAAGGCACTGCCAAAGCGAAGATTTTTACCGTATTGGGTAAGAAAAACTCTGATTTAGCTGCAAATTTATCAGCACTTGCTCAAAAAGATGATAAAAGACGTTTTCAAGCGGCAATTGGTACTGATACTCCACATCGTCTATCGGTTTGGTGTTTAGAGTCCAAGATGGATATTGATGTTTTAGAAAAGGAGTGTGCTACCTTTACCGCTTGGCAAAAAGCTGGTAATGAAGCGCGAATCATTATTTATTTAGATGGGTTGAGTAAAAAAGATGCTCTTACCTTATTGCCAGTATTAATGAAGTCTGCCGGAAATGCTGCTTATTCTACTAATACCTTAAAAACTCGTGATAATGATGAAACTTTACAAGAAATTGCTTTTGTAACTGAATATGCTGCTGATGCTGCTTTTCAAGCGGTGTTTACCCAGACTGATACTTTGATACGTGCCATGAATTTCGCACGTAATTTATCAGACCTTCCTGCCAATCATTGCACACCGGAACATTTGGCAGAAGAGGCAAAATCACGTGCTTTAAAATTTGGTGCAAAAGCCAAGATTCATACTCCTGAACAAATTGCAAAGTTGGGTATGAATGCCTTTTTATCAGTAGCACGTGGAAGCAATGTTGAACCTCGTTTTATCGAACTTTCCTACACAGGTGGTAAGCGAGGTGATGCACCAATTGTATTAATTGGCAAAGGAATCACATTTGATTCTGGCGGTATTTCCTTGAAGCCTGGTGCAGGTATGGACGAGATGAAGTACGATATGTGTGGTGCTGCAACTGTAATTGCGGCGTTTTGTGCTGCCGCAGAGCTTAAATTGCCAATTAATTTGATCGCATTAGTTCCAACTTGTGAAAATATGCCATCTGGACATGCTAATCGACCAGGTGATATTGTTAAAACCATGAATGGTTTAACGGTTGAAATTCTCAATACCGATGCAGAAGGGCGTTTAATTTTATGCGATGCACTGACTTATGCTGAAAAATTTAAGCCACAAGCCGTAGTTGATGTGGCAACCTTAACTGGTGCCTGCATTATTGCTTTGGGGCATGTTGCCGGTGGTGTTATGGGTAACAATCAGGAATTAATTAATCAAATTTTGAATGCTTCTGATATAAGCAACGATAAAATGTGGCAATTACCTTTGTGGGACGAATATAAAGAACAATTAAAGAGTAATTTTGCCGATTTAGCCAATATTGGTGGTAGACCAGCAGGAACTATCACTGCCGGAATATTTTTATCGCATTTTGCAGAAAAATATCCATGGGCACATTTGGATATTGCAGGAACCGCGTGGAAAAGTGGTAAGGATAAAGGTGCAACCGGTCGCCCTGTGCCGTTATTGTTATCGTTCTTGGTAGCAAGGGCACAAATGAGTTCATAATGTTTGTACATAGTTTTTCCGGCAGACTTTTATAAGTTTATAGTCTGCCGGAAGAGTTAATATCAATAAATTGCAATAGAATTTAACTATGTCTCGTACAGCTACATTTTATACCCACGTTGCCAATATTGAAGATTTTGTGTGTCGTCTAATTCGTACTGTTTATGATTCGCATACTCCAATATGTATATGTTGTCGCAATGAAGAACAAATGACATTATTGGATCAAAAGTTATGGACAAATATTGCCGATAGCTTTTTAGCCCATGACATACTACAAGATAAAAACACACATGCTTCAATTGTATTATTAGTAGCAGAACAAAATTTTAATCGATATCCATATCCTACTGTACTTAATTTAGCAGACAAACCCTGTATCGATGATGTACAGGTAACTCGGGTTTTAGAAATTGTTGGAAGTAGTGATATTGTATTGGCAGCTGCACGTAATCGTTTTCGTATTTACCGAGATTCTGGTTTTCAATTAGAACATCATAAAATGCAAAAATAAATGCAAACACATTCATGAAAAATAGCAAACTCAAAAATATAGTCGCACATCGCTTGCGTTGGTATGCTCTCCTAATTATAGGGTTATTACTATTATCACAACTATTAGCATTATGGTTTTTCCCATTAGAACTTATAACTCATTTTACCTTGCATGGCATAATTTTTATTTTATTGTGTAGTTTTGCATTTATGCCTAAATGGCGTTATTTACTGTGGGTATTGGCTATTGTTGTGATTAGTGTAAGCTTATTTTCTCAATCAAAATCATTGGAAAAATCACATACTCAAAGCATACTTTCCTACAACATCAATTTTGAGAATCAGCATAAAGATTATGAAATAGACTTCCTATTGCAAAATAATGCCGATATATTGGCATTATCAGAAATAGGAGGAAGTGAATGGAAGTCTCAACTTCATACTCTAAAACAACATTATCCTCACAACTGTGGGCACGATATAGATAGTCCGTTCGCAATGCAAATTTTATCGCAATTACCGCTAATAGCTTGCGAAGTGCATTTTGTGGATATTTATCCTTTTATTCGTGCTGTTTTGCCGCAAAATCGCAGCATCTTTCTTATTCACCCACCGCCACCGATTAACAAAGAATTGGTACATGACAGGCAAGAGTATTTTCATCAAACAGCAACTTTTATTGCCAATGAAGCCAATCCAGTTATAGTAGTTGGTGATTTAAATAACACGGCATATTCACCAATTTACCGTAAATTTATCCAAACAGCACAAATAAAAGATGCACTTGCAATTGCCACTGCGTCATGGAAACCACTGCTACTGCCTATCGATAGAGTTTTATATCGTAACATTGAGGTTGTGGCAAAACCGCTATCGTGGCAGTATTCAGACCATAGACCTATATTAACCAAGATGCAACTCTCGGACTAAATAGAAAAAATTAATTCATATTCAAAGCGAATAGTCATTTAAATTGCATTGATAAACTTTGAGTGTAAAGTCATAGCACATTATGTGTAATTAAAACAAAGCGAATTGATATGGTAACAAGTATATTAATGGTGATATGCGGTGTATTTTGTTTATGTGCTGCGATTTTTGATTGGGATTTCTTTTTCAACAATTATAGGGCACGTCCATTTATCCGCATATTTGGCAGAAATGGATCAAGAGTATTCTATGCCTTATTAGGAATATTTGTAATATTTGTTTCATTGAGATTACAACATGTTATATAACTTTCCGGCAGACTAATTTAATTTTATAAAAATCGTTTAATTGCATCGGCTAATGCATATAATTTACCATGAAAAAAATGCGTTGCATTAGGTACAACCACTACACTCAAATCTTGAATGCCACACCAATCTAATACTTGTTTAAGTTGCACCACCTCATCATCTGCACCGTGAATAAATAGCGTTTTATGTTTTAAATTATCCGGTATTAATGGGGCTGTTTCTTCGTATTTGCTTACTGCTGCACCAATTAACAACAAATGTTGAATATCAATCAAATGAGCAGTGCGACAACTCACATAACCACCAAAGGAAAAACCACCAAGTAATAAATTATCAGCCAAAGAAGGATAAAGAATTCTAAAATAATTTATAACAGAAATCACATCAGATGTTTCCCCGTTACCGTAATCATGTTCGCCATCGCTATCGCCAACTCCGCGTAAATTAGGTAAAACACATAAAAAACCCATATTTGATAATGCTTTTGCAGCAGTTTGCACAACCTTATTACGATTGCTACCTCCATGCAGAGGGTTAGGGTGCAGTAGTACCGCAATTCCAGTTGCTTCAATATCAGGACGTAATAGTAAACATGACAAATTGCCAATATCACCTTGAATATTAAGATTTTCCCAAGAAGACATCAATTTATTCCTATAATCAAAAACAGCTTTTTGTTTAGTTTGAATTTGTTTGTTAAAAATTGCATTATCAACAAACATTCACATTTTAATCAGAGCAAACACAGTAATATAAGCTTACCGGATATTTTATAAATAACATATATTTCAAGAAGTTATTTGTAATGCTTATATTTTTATTTAACTTTCATCTGCTTGCATCATGTTACAACATTGTATAAATATTCGAAAAAAGCGTAAATCCTAACACATGTTGGTGCTTGCCGGCAGACTGTTTATCATGAAATCTCAAAAATTACATCATTTTAATAACATAAACTCTTGCATTAAACTTAACAAACAGTATATAATCGCTCCCCTTGATGTTTTTGCATCAAGATTTTTTGTGTGCGGTCAATCGAAACCGCTTTTATTTATAAGGAATAATCATGGCTTTAGGTCTTGTAGGACGTAAAGTTGGCATGACTCGAATCTTTAACGACAACGGAGCTTCCGTTGCCGTTACAGTTTTGGAAATGTCAGCGAATCGCGTCACGCAACTAAAATCCAAAGAAACCGATGGTTACAATGCCGTTCAGGTTACCTTTGGTCAGAAAAAGGCGAATCGACTAAATAAAGCACAAGCAGGACATTTTGCAAAAGCAGGTGTTGAAGCTGGTCGTGGTTTAGTTGAATTTACCGTTTCTGATGAAGAGATTGCCTCCTTGCAAGTTGGCGGAACTCTTGAAGTATCCATGTTTGAAGCAGGTCAAAAGGTTGATATTGCCGGTACAACTAAAGGTAAAGGCTTTGCAGGTAATATCAAACGTCATAACTTCGGTTCTCAACGTGCATCACATGGTAACTCCGTGTCCCATAATGCACCTGGTTCTATTGGTCAATGCCAAGATCCTGGTCGTGTGTTTAAAGGCAAACGCATGGCAGGTCGTTTAGGTGGTGTACGCAACACAACTCAAAATCTTGAAGTAGTTCGTGTTGATGTTGAACGTCAATTGTTATTGGTAAAAGGTGCCGTACCTGGTGCCGTTAATAGCGATGTAATCGTTCATCGTAGTGTGAAAGCGAGTGCATAATGGAATTGAAAATTATCAATGCAGAAGGTCAAGTCGCAGGAGCACTGACCGCTTCTGATGCACTATTTGCACGTGATTATAACGAAGCGTTAGTACATCAGTTAGTAACAGCATATTTAGCCAATGCACGTAGTGCCAATCGTGCTCAAAAAACTCGTGCAGAAGTAAAACACTCCACTAAAAAACCTTGGCGTCAAAAAGGTACGGGTCGTGCTCGTTCCGGTATGACTTCATCTCCATTATGGCGTAGCGGTGGACGTGCTTTCCCCAATAAACCAGATGAAAATTTTACTCAAAAAGTAAATCGCAAAATGTATCGTGCTGGTATGGCAACCATTTTGTCGCAATTAGTACGTGATGAGCGTTTGTTTGTCATCGATGAATTGGCGGTAGAAACACCCAAAACCAAAGAGTTTGCTGGTAAAGTGCAAAAAATGGGTTTAGAAGGCGATATTTTATTCCTGACTCGGGAATTAGATGAAAACGTTTTCTTATCCAGCCGTAATCTAGCTAACGTTTTAGTGCTTGAAGCACATGAAATAGATCCATACAGTCTGTTGCGTTTCAAAAAAATCGTGCTGACACGTGATGCGGTCGCTCATTTAGAGGAGCAATGGGTATGAATCAAGAACGTTTGATGAAAATTATTCAAGGTCCGGTTGTTTCAGAAAAAAGTAATAACCTGTCCGAAAGTCGCGGTCAAATTGCACTGAAAGTATTACCTGATGCAAACAAAAAAGAAATCAAAGCAGCAGTTGAATTGTTGTTTGGAGTTCAAGTAGAGTCGGTTACAACCACTTTGCAAAAAGGTAAAACAAAACGTTTTGGTCGCTATGTCGGTAGACGTAGCAATGTGAAAAAAGCATACATTAGCCTTGTACCTGGTCAAAATCTTGACTTGGAGGCAGCCGCTAAAACCGCAGAATAAAGGAAGTGAAAAATGGCTATTATTAAAATGAAGCCCACCTCTGCTGGTCGACGTGGCATGGTTCGCGTTAAGACTGAGGGCTTACACAAAGGTGCACCATACGCACCATTGTTAGAAAAACAAAACTCAACTGCTGGTCGTAACAACAATGGTCGCATTACCACTCGTCATAGAGGTGGTGGTCATAAACACCATTATCGTATTATTGATTTCAAACGCAATGATAAAGATGGCATTGCGGCAAAAGTTGAACGTATTGAATACGACCCAAATCGTACTGCATTCATTGCATTATTGTGCTATGCAGACGGTGAACGCCGTTACATTATTGCTCCACGTGGCATTAAAGCAGGCGATACCGTTATTGCAGGTTCTGATGCTCCGATTAAAGTGGGCAACACCTTGCCGATTCGCAACATTCCTGTGGGTACAACCATTCATTGTGTTGAAATGAGACCTGGTAAAGGTGCTCAAATTTCTCGTTCAGCCGGTACTTCGGCAATGTTATTGGCACGTGAAGGCATTTACGCACAACTGCGTTTGCGTTCTGGTGAAATCCGCAAGATTCATGTGGATTGTCGTGCCACTATCGGTGAAGTTGGTAACGAAGAACAGAGTCTGAAAAAAATTGGTAAAGCAGGTGCTAAACGTTGGTTGGGCATTCGTCCTACCGTTCGTGGTGTGGTAATGAACCCTGTCGATCACCCACATGGTGGTGGTGAAGGTCGTACAGGTGAAGCTCGCGAACCTGTTAGCCCATGGGGTACGCCAACCAAAGGTTATCGTACGCGTCGTAATAAACGCACGGACAATATGATTGTTCGCCGCCGTTTTTCAAATAAAGGATAATTAAATGGCTCGTTCATTGAAAAAAGGTCCGTATGTTGACGCCGGATAAGCATAAGTTCATCAACGAGGAAACAAAATACCAGACAAGATATTTCACCGTGACTTTCGACTCCCAGGGGAAGATCGCCGGAATCAATACCGGGCAGATAGCTTCCGT
>JAFWUA010000127.1 GCA_017518785.1 Neisseriaceae bacterium | reverse complement strand
TAGGAAAACACAAAAAAATTGACAATAATATACGCAATAGCATTTATCTTTATTGAGTTGTTAACTTTTCACACAGAAAGTTGTGGACATAGAATCTTTGATACAAGTTCCATATTTTTATAATTTTTTGTACATTGGAGTTAGAAAGGTGCTTGTAAATTGGATTCATAGCATTGAGCACGATTACGCAAAGCATGATCCATTAAAACCAAAGCCATCATTGCTTCAACAATTGGTACTGCACGCAGCCCAACACAAGGGTCATGGCGACCGTGTGTAGATAGCATTTTTTCTTGTCCTGCTTCATCAATGGTTTTTCTATCTTGGGCGATGCTGGGGGTAGGTTTAATTGCAAGAGAAACACGAATATCTTGTCCGTTAGAAATTCCGCCTAAAACTCCGCCGGCATGATTGGATAGAAAACCATTAGCGTCCATTTCATCATTATGTTCGCTTCCCTTTTGGCTAATTACATCAAAACCATCGCCAATTTCAACGCCTTTAACTGCATTGATTCCCATCATGGCATATGCAATTTCTGCATCTAATTTGTCAAAAACAGGCTCGCCTAAACCAATTGGTACATTGTGGGCAGTTAATTGTATGCGTGCTCCTATGCTATCTCTTTGTTTGCGAATTTCGTTTAAGTATTCTGCTAATTCTGATACTTGTGAATAGTTGGCAATGAAAAATGGATTTTCATTGATATGAGATTCATTTTCGAAAACGATTTTTTTATTACCAATTTGAGTTACATAAGCGATGATTTGGGTGTTAAATTTTTCGGCTAACCATTTTTTTGCAATAGCACCGGCTGCTACTCTGGCAGCAGTTTCCCGTGCAGAACTTCTGCCACCACCGCGATAATCACGAATGCCATATTTATGCCAATAGGTAAAATCAGCATGTCCAGGACGAAATGCATTGGCAATCTCGCTGTAATCTTTGCTACGTGCATCAGTGTTGCGAATTAAGAGGGCAATTGGTGTTCCAGTAGTCTTTCCATCAAATATTCCAGATAGGATTTCTACTATATCCTCTTCGCGTCTTTGGGTAACGAATTGCGAAGTACCGGGACGGCGACGATCTAAATCTGGTTGTATATCCAATACACTTAAAGGTAAATTAGGGGGGCAGCCATCTACAATACAGCCAATTGCATTGCCATGACTTTCACCAAAGGTGGTAACGCTAAAAACTTTTCCAAAGGTGTTACCTGACATAATTTCGTCCTCATCTAATATTTTGGTTAATGTTAATTTTTATAGTCTGCCGGAAAAGTTTTCCGGCAGACTTGATTTAGAAGATTAATATGTTGTGATTGACAAACTATTAACCGTAACGTTTTTGGAACTCGCCCATAAAATCAATAAGTGCTTCTACGCCTTGCAATGGCATGGCGTTATAGATGCTGGCACGCATACCACCCATGCTTTGATAGCCTTTGAGTAGTCGCAAACCACGTGTGGTGGATTCTTGGGCAAACAACAAATCCAATTCTTTGCTTGGCGTGTGGAAAATCACATTCATGTGAGAACGTGCTTGTGGAGCAATTTTATTGGTATAAAATCCGCCACTATTGTCAATTGCATCGTATAAAGTTTTAGCTTTTAAGGCATTAATGGTTTGCATAGCAGCAACACCGCCCTGTGATTGCAACCAGCGGAATACCAAACCTGAAATATAAATCGGATAAGTTGCCGGCGTGTTGTACATACCTTGACGATTAACATGAGATTTGTAATTCCACACATCAGGAATACGATCGGAGCAGCGGTCTAATAAATCTTCACGAATAATTACGATAGTAGCACCAGCAGGACCAATATTTTTTTGAGCCCCTGCGTAAATCAAACCAAAATCCGAGACATTAACAGGACGCGATAAGATTTCACTCGACATATCACATACCATAGGCGGCATGGAAGAGTTTGGTTTAGGAATTTCGCGATATTGCACACCATGTACAGTTTCGTTAATTACAAAATGTACGAAAGCTGAATCAGGATTAGTATCCCAATCTTCTGGTGCTGGTAAATCTGTGTAATCGTATAATTCACCGCCATGTGCTGCCAAGTGAATTTCAGTATTGGGAGATAATTTGCCCATCTGACTGTACGCAATACGACTCCAATTGCCAGTAACCACAGAATCTACACGGTCAAAACCATTGGCAAGGTTCATCACTGTCATATTAAATTGAGCAGATGCTCCGCCTTGCAGAAATAAAACACGATAATTAGACGGAATATTTAGCAATTGACGCAAATCTTGTTCGGCGTGATACAAAATGCTCATAAAAGCATCAGAACGATGACTCATTGTCATCACTGAAAACCCAGTGCCGTTATAGTCAAACATTTCAGATTGTGCTTGACGCAACACGGATTCCGGCAAAACAGCAGGACCTGCGGAGAAGTTATAAATGGTGGGCATGGTCATAGTAAGATAACCTATTCGTTTAAAATTATTAAGGTGTTGATTGTAATTTCTCGTTGCAATAGATTCAATATACTTTGTTGTTTTTTACACACTGCCGGAAAATATATTTTAAAGATTGCCAAGTACAAAATATTTTTCCGGCAGATTTTTGAAAATTAATTGTTGAGAAAGTCTGCCGGAAAAGATTTATTAAGACAGTTTATTATGGCATTAACATACCACCATTTACATGCAAGGTTTGACCTGTAATATAATCTGCACTATCTGATGCTAAAAATAATACTGCATCAGCAATATTTTTTGCAGTTCCCAATCGTCCCAAAGCAATATTGCGAACCAAAGATTCGCGATCGTTTTCCGGCAGTGTTCGAGTCATATCGGTATCGATAAAACCTGGTGCAACACAGTTTACCGTAATATTACGACTGCCTACTTCGCGTGCCAAAGATTTGGTAAAGGCAATCATACCGGCTTTGGCAGCGGCATAATTGGTTTGACCGGCATTACCCATTGTTCCTACTACCGATGAAATATTGATAATTCTGCCAAAACGAGCTTTCATCATGCTACGCAAAACAGTTTTGGAAGAACGATAAACTGAAGTTAAGTTTACGTTGATAATTTCGTCCCATTCTTCTGGTTTCATACGCATTAAAAGATTGTCGCGTGTGATGCCGGCGTTATTTACTAAAATTGCAATGTTGCCCATTTCTTCTTCAATATTGGCAATTAGTCTTTCTATTGCATCATTGTCTGCTACGTTTAATTGTTTTCCCACACCGCCAAATTTGGCTAAACGTTGAGAAATATCACTTGCCCCACTTTCAGAAGTAGAAGTTCCAATTACTTTTGCACCTGATGCAGCCAAAGTTTCTGCAATTGCTGCACCAATGCCACGTGATGAACCTGTTATTAAAGCAAGTTTTCCGCTTAAATTGTTTTGCATAAATTAAAATACCTCTTATAAAAATGTAATAAATAATGTTAAGAAGAATAACTTTTTTTCATCAAGCTGCCAAGCATCTAAATTTGCACAAGAGAAAAGTATTAGGCACAATAGTACACTCAACATCAAAATAACATAACACAAGCTAAAAACTATGAACCTATCATCACCACGTCATGAAAAAATAGTCGGACTAATCCGCGAAAATGGTTTTATGTCCATCGAAGAATTAGCCAAACAATTAGATGTTACGCCTCAAACTATACGTCGCGACATCAACCAATTGAGCGAAGAAAAAATCTTACGCCGCTATCATGGCGGTGCAACTCTTGGAAGCTCTGTCGAACATGAAGATTATTTTTTTCGTAAAAGCAAATTGCAAAGCGAAAAAGCTCATATCGCCGAGATGATTGCCGAGCATATTCCAGATGATGCCTCGATTTTTTTAAGCATAGGTACCAGTGTAGAGGCTGTTGCCAAAGCATTAACCCAAACGCGTAAAAATCTCACAATTATTACTAATAATATTCACGTTGCATCTATTGTTAGCGTACGTCCGGATTACACAATTATGATTACATCTGGTGTTGTTCGTCCGGCAGATGGTGGGATTACTGGTGTTGCTACGCTTGATTTTATTAACCAATTTAAAGCTGATTACGCCATTATCAGCGTGGCAGCGGTTGAAACTGATGGTTCTCTCTTGGATTTTGATTATAAAGAAGTGTGCGTGGCACAAGCTATGATGGAAAATGCACGCTTGAAATATTTAATTGCTGACCACAGTAAATTCGGTAGAAACGCTTTGGTGCGTTTGGGACATATCAGCGATTTTAATGCAGTATTCACCGACCAAACCCCAACCGATTCCCTGCATAATCGCATGGACGCAGCTGGGGTACGTTGTTTTTTAGCCAATGATGAAGGTTTGCGTGAAGGATCATAATTCCGGCAGACTTGAACTAAACCATTGTCCTACAACTTGTTCGCATTCATCAATACCTTCTTTTTTCAAAGAAGAAAATAACTGCACGCTAATAGGCATTTTATCTGACCATGCGTGTAGTTGTTTTTTTACCTTTGCCAACGTTTTGATTTGTTCATTTTTGGACAATTTATCCGCTTTGGATAATAAAATATGCACTGGACGAGAATTGTTACGTGCAGCAAAAAAATCCAACATTTGCATATCTAAATCTTTCAAAGGGTGGCGACAATCCATAATCAAAAGTAAACCAATCAAAGTATCACGTGTTTGCAAGTAATTACCTAACAGTTCAACCCAATGAGCACGCACATCTTCCGGTACTTGGGCAAAACCGTAACCTGGTAAATCGGCTAAATATCCACCATTTTTTAAGGCAAAATAATTGATATGTTGTGTACGTCCTGGTGTTTTTGAGACAAAAGCTAAACGCTTGTGATCAGTTAAGGTATTTAATGCACTGGATTTACCAGCGTTACTACGTCCAACAAAGGCAACTTCTGCAATAGTTTCCGGCAGATCTCGCAGATGATTAACGGTGGTATGGAAAATGGCATTTTTAAAAACAGACATGATTCAAATTTAAGGTAGTCTAAAAGGTAAATTTTGGTATACAATAGCACGTCTACAAAATATTGCGTGTTTTAAAACTTGAATTATGCAAACTCGTAAAACACGTCATTTGCATAAAAAACAAAATTTTAGGAGCCAAACTTCATGAAACGCTTTTTACCGGCATTGGTTATTACATTATTTGCGACTAACGTATTTGCCGCACCAGATTTAGAAAATGGTAAACAAATTGCAGAAAACGTCTGTGCCGCATGTCATGCTGCGGACGGTAACAGCCCAATTTCAATTTATCCTCGTTTAGCTGGACAACATGCTGCATACACAGCTGAACACGTTAAATATATTCGCGATGGTTCTCGTGCTTGGGGCGATATGGTAATTACAATGGTTCCTAATGTTGAGGGCATGAGTGATCAAGAAATCGAAGATGTTTCCGCTTACTACGCCTTGCAAGTTTCGCTAACTGGCGAAGCAGATGCCGATCCTGAAAAATTAAAAGCAGGTCAAGACATCTATCGTGGTGGTATCTTGGCTCAAAAAGTACCAGCATGTATGGCGTGTCATGGTCCTAATGGTGCCGGTATTCCAGCAGCTTCTGTTGCCAAAGATGGTGTATTAGCTTATCCACGTATTTCAGGGCAACATAAAGATTATGTAGTAGCACAAATGCAAGCTTTCCGTGATGGTTCTCGTCAGCATGGCATGATGTCTACCATTGGTAATCGCATGACCGACCAACAAATTGATGATGTAGCTAACTACATTCAAGGTTTGCATTGATTTATTTTTTTATTTAAGTTTTTAAAATTATTTCATCAACACAAGACGATTAAAAGCATCGTCTTGTGTTTTGCTTTTTAGATATGTAATTAAAAAGTCATGTTGAAATCAATTGCTTGGTTTATACTATACATTCTATTTATGTCATTGCCTTTGTTTGTTTCGATATGTAATATTTTAATTATTTTTGCAGTTTGTTTCCGTTCTTGTCAGTCAAATGATGTGTTTTATCAAAGTATTATGCTTATAGCATCAATAATTTTTTATTTTGTGTGTTTTGTAATTTTATCAATTATTGTTTTTTCTGATTCATTCGCTGATAAAAGAATTAAATATTGGCAACATTTTATTTTTGCAAACACGTTTGGTGGATTATTATTTGTTATGTTTATTAGTTTTGTTTTTATGTGATGATATTTTTGGCAGATTATTGATAGATTTATATTTATTAATATATTGACGATAAGTGTATATTACACTATTATAAAAACATTATTCATCACATAGTGAAAATGATTATGCAAACTAAAACATTTATTACCAAACAATTTAAAACAGGTGGTTCGCAAGTAGTGCGATTATCAGCAGAAATTGCTTATCCTCCTAATACACAATTATCTGTATGGCGGGAAGGCGAACGCATTATTATAGAACCAGCTAATGAAAGTTTAAAAAACGCAGCTAATTTATTTTATCAATTAAGCCATTACTTGATTGATAGTGATTTTCAGCGTATGGAAGTTGAAGAAACACAACGTCAATGGTGATTGTAATATGAAATATCTTTTAGATACCAATACTTGTATTTATTTGCTGAAACATAGTACCTTTAATACCACCCTTAAAGAAATGTATCAGCGTTTTGAACAGTGTCGAGTTGGTGATGTTGGCATAAGTTCAATTACATGGGCTGAAATAAATTGTGGATTAAAACAAAATATAGCTCAACAGGATTTGTTTGCTTTTTCATCGGCAATTAAAATTGTGCCATTTGATTATATGGAAGCACGAATTTATGGAGAATTAACTCAAAAATTTCCCAATAGCAAAAGCTTTGATCGATTAATTGCCGCTCATGCTATTGTCTTAAAAGTTACTTTGGTTACTAACAAGATCGAAGATTTTCAATGTTATGGTTTACCATTGGAAAATTGGATAAACACTGTGCCAGAAGTTAGTTAAGATTCAGATTATTAATCTGTTTTTTCCTCGTCTTGTTTTGAATTAAAACAAGCAGCCCCACAGTCGCCACAAGAAGTGCCGCACTCTGTGCCACAGCCCGTGCCGCAACCGCCGCCGTGTTTGCGTTTAATTTGTATTGACCAAATGGCTAAAATAACCGCAACAATAATTAAAAAGCCTAATAAAATGTTAATCATTTGTTTTTCCTTGATTTTTTGATGATTAATAGAGTGTTACTTTCGATTTATCCATTGGAATCAGTTTGCGTTGTTCCAGTGGTTTTTTGAGTAAGATGGTGAATGTGCCTGTGCGTGCTTCTCTGGTGCAAAATTCTGGTGCGTTTGGTTTTACGCCTGCAATCACGGCTAATTCAACGGTTTGTTCGTTTTCTTCTATTTCATAGCGTGCGTCATAACAGGTTTCTGTGCCTATCATAAATTCCACACGAATGGTGTTGCCTTTGGCTTCAACTAATTCCCATTCTGATAGATATTCGTGTTTGAAATGTTGTGTTGATTGGGTTTCGTTGCTTGTGGTCATGGCAATGGGCTTATTTTGTGATGATGAAGTAGAGGATTCTTGCACTGGTGTGCAAGACACTAATAATATGATTAAAAATGGGGTGATTGTTTTGTTCATAATACGATTACTATTTTTCAGGTTGCCTGAAAGTTTATTCCTTAATTTTATAAAATAATGTAAATAATATGCCAACTAATGGTGTGGCAATGACTGAGGCAATGGCAAATGGGTATAGTTTTGAAATCCGCACCGAGAAATAAACATCAGTATATAAACTGGAAACAATCAACATAGGCACGATTGCAATCAATATTCCTGCCACAATTGACCAAATAATTTTAAAGATTGTTTTTTTGAATAGCGTTTCGTTGATGATTGAAAAAATCAAAAACAAAACGCCACCTGTCATAGCAACTAAAATAAAAATAACTCCAAATTCTACTGGAACACCATCTGTGGCAGGATTAAAGTTGCTCATCATATCTTGTATTGTTTTATTAAGATCTATTCCTAAATTGGTTTTATTAACCAATATCCAGTAGATGATTATGGTAAGTATTAAAATAGCAATGCTTTCCAAAGTTGCTTTGATTAGTTTTTGCATAATTTTTGGTTGATGAAATGTTTTAACTTCGTTTGTTTAATATTATTTCAAGCTGCCTGAAAAGCCTTTTATATCAAGATTCTTCACTTCGCTAACGCTTCGTTCAGAATGACGGAAATGGTTTTCAGGCTGCCTGAAATCTTATTTTACTGCACACCCAAAGCCATAAGCACTAATTTTACAACCATTGCCAAAATCCATGCAATCGCACATTGCCATAACACCACAAATACTGCCCATTTGCCGCCGAGTTCGCGTCTGACTGTGGCAATCGCTGCCAAACAGGGGGTGTAGAGTAGGGCGAAAACTAACATTGTGGCGGCGGAAAGCGGCGTTAAAATGGCGGTGAGACTGTCGCCAAACAGCACTTCCATGCTGGATACCACGCCTTCTTTGGCGATAAAGCCTGCAACCAAACTGGCACCCACTCGCCAATCGCCCAAGCCCAAAGGCTGCATAATCGGAGCAAATATGCCTGTGATTGCCGCTAAAATGCTGGTTGATGAGTCGTCTGTCAGATTAAATCGCAGGTCGAAACTTTGCAAAAACCAGATGATAATTGTGCCGATAAAAATCACCGTAAAAGCCCGCTCTATAAAGCCTTTGGCTTTTTCCCACAGAAGTTGCACAATATTTCGCAAAGCAGGAAAACGATAGGGCGGAATTTCCATCACAAACGGAATCGGCTCGCCTTTGAACAGCGTTTTACGATAGATTAAGGCTATGATAATGGCGGTGATAATACCCAAAAGATATAAGCCTGACATCACCCACGCCCCGATTTTGGGGAAAAATGCGGCGACAAAAAAGGCGTAAATCGGCAGTTTTGCCGTACAACTCATCATCGGTGTAAGC
>JAFWUA010000126.1 GCA_017518785.1 Neisseriaceae bacterium | reverse complement strand
TGGTAGCCCACACAAGCCAAAACAGCAAATAAAGAAGAAATAATTAACCACCAAGTACTTTTATGACCGTAAATAACAGCATAAGAACAAACAATAAATCCAAAAAAATAAAATAATACTTCTTTAAGAGTCGTATAATTACCTGTGCAGTCTTTTAACTGTATGTGTTCCCCATTTTGGCTTATATTGATAATATATTCTATATAATTATTTTTTTCAACGCCGATAATAACTTCATCGCCATTTTTTAAAAGTAATTCATATCCGTATGCGTAACCATAAAATTTTTTATCATCAATATCAAAGTCATAATCTATTACTAAATCATCATTATCCTGATTTTCATCAATATCATCTTCAACAATTTCCCCAGTCGCGTCATTATAAATTTGCGAATGCAAATTTGATATGATTCCTTTTATAATTTTCATCATGATGACCTTAATAAAAATCAATCTTTCAGGCTGCCTGAAAACATATTATTCATCATAGCGAGCATAATATTTTTCTAATTTCATAAACGCGTGCGTTAAAACCCAAGTCATAATCAAATAAAACACCGCGGCGACAATAAACGCACTGGTATTAAAGTCTCGTTGCACGGCAGAGCGAGCCAGTCGTAACACATCATTCATTGCCAAAATATACACTAACGAAGTGTCTTTCAAAAGCGTAATGGTTTCGTTAGCAATCGGCGGCAAAACGCGTTTAATCACTTGCGGCAGAACAATATGCCGCATACACCCTGCATACGAAAAGCCTAAAATTTGAGCGGCTTCATACTGACCACGCGGCACAGATTGAATGCCGCCACGAAAAATCTCCGCAAAATAAGCCGCATAATTCAGCACAAAAGCAGTAATCGCCGCTGGGAATGCAGGCAATTCCACGCCGATTACGGGAATAAACGGCAAGCCATAATAAATAAACAAAATCTGCAACATTAAAGGCGTGCCACGCATTAAATAAATATAAGCACCGACAGTCATATTAAGCGGTTTAAATTTAGATAGCCTCGCCAAAGATAAGGTGATGCCCAAAGGTAGAGATAAAATCAGTGTTAAAACAAAAACTGATAATGTGATTTTCAAACCACTTGCGATAGATGGGGTGATGGAAATTAAATAGTCCATAAAAATAGCGTGTTACAGATAGATAAAACTCCGCTAATCATAACATATAAAGGGCTTTTATACAGCTTGCAAATGGCTTGTTAGCTATGATAACTAATCTTTCCGGCAGAGTTTAACTATTAGAGACTCCTGCAGAACTCGTCATTGACGAATTTCACGAAGTGAAATGAAGAATCTAACTTATTTTTTATAAAGATTCTTCGCTACGCTCAGAATGACGGAGTAATAGAAAAAATCGAGTTTTGCAGGAGTTTCTATTAGTAATAGTCAATTTATTAAGTATTAATGCTTATGGTGCTTGCCGTATGATTTATACCGTTTGCGATACACCACATGTTATTATTTTGAATTGAAACAACTATAAATAACAATGAGTTATTGATTTATGTTAAAAAAATTCTTGAAATATCAAATTACAATGACTCTTTGGTAAAATGAAAAGTGATAAAATCTCACGGTTCATTCAAATGGAGTTTGATATAACATGGAAAAACAATCTTTAAGTCTTCCTGCGGTGATTTTGGCAATGGGGCTTGCTTTGGGGGCTGGAATTTTAGGTTATCAATTTAAGAATTTACGTCAAAACGGTGTAATTACCGTCAAAGGTTTGGCAGAAGAAAACTTTCAATCTGATTCGGCAGAATGGAAAACTGGTTTAGGTATTTGGTATCCAACCTATGCCCAAGCAGTAGATGGTTTACGTGCATCTTTGCCAACTTTGCAGCGTTTCTTGGAAAGTCAAGGGTTTTCCAAAGAAGAAATCAGAATTTCATCTCCTCGTATTAACACTCATTACGATGAACGCTATGATGATGGGCATTACAGACAAGTTGCCAATGGTTTTGATGCTTATCAAGATGTAATCGTTAATACCAAAGATTTGCAAAAACTTGAACGAGCACATCAGGAAATTTTGCAATTACGTGCTAATAATAGTGGCATTCGTTTTGACTCTCCGCAATATTTATTAGGCGATTTGGAAAATATCAAACGTTCTTTGATTGTAAAAGCAACCGAAGATGCACGCCAACGTGCCCATGAGTTTGCCAAAAATAGTAATAGCAAAGTTGGTGCAATGCGTTCCGCATCACAAGGTTCATTTAATATTTTGGCAGATAATATTTCTTCCAATGATGATGATAGTTATGGCGGAGAGTACGATAAATCGACTGTTGGTAAACGAGTCCGTTTGGTAGTAACTATTCAATACGGAATTGAGTAAAAAACCTTTTCCGGCAGACTTATTAAAATTCATAGTCTGCCGGAAAAGATTTGAGATTAAGTTTTATTTAATGCCGATAGGAGTTTTACACAAATGGAAGATTTGAAATCGATATTACAATGGGCAGAAAATACTAATCTTGCTGGCGATAAAATCCCACGCGACCTTGAAGAATTAGCACAACTCAAAGAGTTGGATATTAGTTTTGCAGCAGATGTTATGGATTTGCCAGAATCAATTGGAGCATTGAAATATTTGGAATTATTGGATGTTAGTGGTTGTAAGTATTTGGAAACACTGCCGGAAAGTATTTGTGAATTAAATAATCTTAAAGAATTGGATTTAAGTTCTTGTGATAAATTAACTACTCTGCCGGAAAATATTGGTAAATTATCTAATCTTACTACACTTAATCTTAATGAATGTGAAAGTTTAAATAGTCTGCCGGAAAGTATTTGTGAATTAAGCAATTTGAAACATTTAGATTTAAGTTTCTGTGATAAGTTAATAACTCTGCCGGAAAATATTGGTAAATTAGAAAAGTTAAAACATTTGGATTTAAGCTTTTGTGATAAATTAACCACTCTGCCGGAAAGTATTTCTGCATTAAAATCTTTGAAACGTTTAGATTTAACTCATTGCCAGAACCTTAATTTGGATTTTCTTAAATCAATATCTATGCCACGTTTGGAAGTATTGCGATTGGGACGTTTGAATATCACCCAATTGCCTGACTCTATTGGCTGGTTGAATCAGTTAAGAACGTTAGATTTAAATCGTTGTAATCAGTTGACAAGTTTGCCTCGCACTATGGGACATTTGTCTCATTTGGAAAACTTAAATGTTAGCGGTTGTCAAAGTTTGCAACAATTTCCAGATGAAATTTGGAAATTAAAACGCTTGAAAATGAATGGAGTGCCATCACGTTTCTTGTTAAAGTCATGGGCAAAACGTTTGGCAGTATTAATTTCTTCTTTTTCTGCTGACAAGACTTCGTCTGATAGAGGTTTAGTGGATAAAGATTCAGTAGATACGAATTTGACAGATACAGATTCTTCCGATAAGGACAAAAATCAAGATACATAGTTTTGATTATGCACTTTTAAGATAGCGTTAATATAGAGTACATTCTTTAAATAGTGCACAGTTAATTTTAAAATATATTAGATAAAATAGAAAGAAATCAATTAATTATGAACGTTCAACCACAAACCCTATACGAAAAACTTTGGAACGCACATATTGTGCGTCAGGAAGAAGACGGCACGGTGCTGTTGTATATCGACCGTCATTTGGTGCATGAAGTAACCAGTCCGCAAGCCTTTGAGGGCTTGAAAATTGCTGGACGCAAACTGTGGCGGAAAGACAGCATTGTTTCCACTGCCGACCACAACACGCCCACCAACGACTGGGACAAAGGCATTCAAGATCCGATTTCTAAATTGCAAGTGGATACTTTGGACGCAAATATTAAAGAATTTGGGGCAAGA
>JAFWUA010000125.1 GCA_017518785.1 Neisseriaceae bacterium | reverse complement strand
TAATAAATATTTTTTATAAAACAATAAGATATGTTTATAAATTTTGCTAAACTTAAATTAGAATTAGTTTTTTACAATCCTTTTTAATAAATATTTGTTTTTAAATTTTCCATAGGTTAATATAGCAGGCGTTGTATTATCGATATTTTTATTTTTTAATCAAAAGGAATAATGCGATGGGATTATTAGATTCTTTGACTGGTCAAATTGCCGGACAAGTAGCAAAACAAGTGTTAGGTGGTAGTGGTGATAACAAATTAGCATTAAGCTTATTGAGTTCGCTCTTTGCACAAGGTGGCGGTGTTAGTGGAATTTTTCAGAAGTTGCAAGCTGGCGGATTAGCAGACGCTCTGGCTTCATGGATTGGCAATGGTAAAAATGAAACTGTTACTCCTAACGCTTTGGCAGGTGCTTTGGGTAGTGATTTATTATCCAAAGTTGCAGGTTTATCAGGAGTTAACAACGATGAGGCATCAGGAGTATTAGCACAATATTTACCAGAAATGATTAATAAAATCACCCCTAATGGTTTAGCAGCAGAGGCAGAAGGATTTGATTTAAGCGATGGTTTTGATATGAAAGATATTACTGCTTTGGCATCTAAATTCTTAAAATAATTGTTTAATGAAACTCCTGCAAAACTCGATTTTCTCTATTACTCGTCATTCTGAGTGTAGCGAATGAATCTTTATAAACAATAAGTTAGATTCTTCATTTCACTTCGTGAAATTCAGAATGACGAGTTTTGCAGGAGTCTCTTAATATTATAAAAATAAGACGACATGGTATGTCGTCTTATTTTTATAAGTCTGAAACCTTTGCAAAACTCGTCATTCGTAAATTTGTAGTAGAAAAATAAATAATCTAATTGTTTGTTAAATAAAAAGATTCTTCACAACACTTCGCTGCGTTCAGGGCGATGATTAGGTTCAGAATGACGAATGAGGAAAAAGTGGATTTTGCAAAGGTTTAAGTCTGCCGGAAAAGTTTTTAATATACCGGTTTTATGGTTTAACTTGGCGTTTAGCACACATAATTTCTGCTTCAGCTGCGATTTCACCATCTACTGTTGCAACTGCTTTGAATTTACCAATACCGCGTTTATCTGCTAACAATTCTACTTCTAAAACAATTTGATCTCCCGGAACAACTTGACGCTTAAAACGTGCCTTGTCGATACCAACAAAGAAATATAATTCTTTTTCATCTCGACCACCCAAGCTTAAAATAGATAAAGTGCCAGCTGCCTGTGCCAAAGCTTCAATCACTAATACACCAGGCATAACCGGAAAATCAGGGAAATGTCCCTGAAAACATGGCTCATTATATGTTACATTTTTAATTGCTTTTAGGCGTTTAAAACTTTCAAATTCTAACACTCTATCAATTAATAAAAATGGATAGCGATGTGGAAGCAATGTTTGTAAGTCTTTATTTTCAATCGGTAATACGATTTCCATAGTCTGTTTATTTCCTTAACAATTTAGCAAATACGAAGATTAAATTTTGTTTTCCGGTTTTGTTTTCCGGCAGACTATTTAATTAATTAAAGTCTGCCGGAAAATATTCTTTAAGAAGATTGCAACAATTTTTTTTCCAATATTTTCAAGCGATGATTAATATCATCAAGATGTCGAATATGAACTGCATTTTTTGACCAATCTTTTTTAGTTTGCAATGGGAAACAAGTCGCATAGTAACCTGCTTCTTTAATCGAACGAGTAACAGCTGTTCCTCCGCCGATAATTGTTCCATCGGCAATTTCGATATGTCCTACAAACATTGCTGCACCACCAATAATACAGTATTCTCCTATCTTAACACTGCCGGAAATACCAGCACAAGCAGCAATTGCGGTATGTTTTCCAATTTGGCAATTGTGTCCAATCTGCACTTGATTATCAATGCGACACCCTTCGCCTACAATAGTGTCGGATAAAGTACCTCTATCAATAGTGGTATGAGCACCAATCTCACTATCACTACCAATAACAACTCCGCCTACTTGTGGGATTTTTTCCCATTCCAAAGTATGCATATCACGGGCATTGCCAAAACCATCTGCACCAATGGTACAACAGGCGTGAATTACTACGCGTTTACCTAAAATTGTTTTAGGATACAACACTGTATTAGGATAAATCACGCAATCCTCATCTAACACACAAGCAGTACCAATTACACTACCTGCTAAAATTCGGCAATTTTCACCTAAACGAACATTTGCACAAATTACTACATTAGCACTAATTTCACATGATTCTGGCACTTCGGCAGATGGGTGAATAACCGCACTTGGATGCCGTTCGCCAATGGTTTTAGGCGTAGGATAAAATAAACGCATAACCTTAGCAAAATAAAGATATGGGTCATCACAAAATAAATAGCTTTTATTTTCCGGCAGATTCTTACTATCGGCGTGAACAATAATTGCACCAGCCTGCGTTTCATCTATTTTGGAACGATATTTTAGGTTAGATAAAAAGGTTATCTGTTCATCATTAGCATCTTCTAATGATTTAACACCAGTGATTGTTTTATCATTTCCAACTAATTTACCACCCAAATAGTGAACTATCTCTGACAAGGTATATTTTTGCATTTTATTTACTTGTTTAACATATCAATAACTTTATCGGTAATATCGTATTTTTTATCGACCAATACCGCATTATCACTAATCCAATCGTAGCCATCACGTTTACTAATATCGGCAATAGCTCGATTGGCTCTCTGTTGTAAAGATGAAAACTCTGCAATACGACGTAAGGAATAATCTTCTTCAAAATGTCGCTGACTTTCCAAGTATCTCTGTTGCAATAAATTCAATTGTTGCAATAATTGATCTCTATGTTGTGCACTTTTATCATTAGCAAATTGTTTTTGTAAATCCACAACTTCTTTACGCATATTTTCCAAAATATTTCTGCGACCTGCAAATTCCTTTTCCAAATTGGTGTTAATTTGCATGGCTTGCTGTGTTTCGCTATATATTCGCTCTGTATTCACAAAAGCAAATTTCGGACAATCACATTCTGCATAACTTGATGAAAATACAAAACACAATGTAAATACACTAATTGTTTTACACCATAGAGATGTTTTCATTATTGCGTCCTTGATTTTTCAGATTAAATTAAAACACCGTTCCCAATTGGAATTGAAAGCGTTGCACTTCATCACCATCTTTCTTATTCAATGGATACGCGTAACTAAACTTCATTGGTCCTAATGGTGAAACCCAAGTAAATGCCAAACCAGTTGAATAACGCAACTCATTTTTAAATGTACTGTGATGTCCATCTACACCGTAAGGAGTAAAATCTCCACCAGTATAGTGTTTGCCGTCCCAAACGCTTCCTGCATCAGCAAACCAACTCAAACGTACAGTGCGGTTATCTTTCATGCCAGGCATTGGAAAAAGCAACTCTGCATTTAAATTAGCTTGTTTACTACCACCTAAAAAGTCCTTATCACCATAGATGTCATACCCTTTGGGTCCAACGCTACCGTTTTCATAACCACGTACAGAACCTAAACCACCACCATAGAAATTATGGAAAAATGGCAATTCATCGGTATCACCATAACCATTGGCATAACCCACACCACCACCGAGCATTAAGGTTAAATTACGCGATAATGGGAAAAACCAAGATTGGTTATGGGTAAGCTTGTAATATTGTAAATCTCCACCTGGTAAACCTGTTTCCAAATTAGCGTTAATAATGTAACCACGAGTCGGCCATAATGCGGAATCTGTGGTATTGCGTCCCCAACCAATATTACCAGTAAGTGTCCAATTGCTTGCCCCATAACGTTCAACAAAGTCGCGATAACGTTTCGGACTTTGTGGATATAGGGAGACTTTCATATTATTGGCACCCAAGCCAAAATTAATGCGGTCATATTCAGTTACAGGAACACCTACACGTACGCCAGCACCATAAGTTTCTGTTTTATAAGCACTAATATTAGCTTTATATGGGTCGTATGAACGCCAGAACAAATCGTAACCCATACTTACACCATCAGCAGTGAAATATGGATCAGTAAATGAAAGTGATGCTACTTTGGTAGAAGTACCATTAGAAAAACGAGCATTAGCAGATTTACCCGTACCAAATAAATTGTCTTGGGATACACCTCCTGATACTACTATACCATCATCTTGAACATAACCTGCGGAAACGCTAATAGTACCTGTTGGTTGCTCATGCACATTTACGTTTAAGTCTACTTGGTCAGGAGCTCCTTCTACTGGGAGTTGTGAAATTTCAACATTATCAAAATAGCCTAATTGTTGAATACGTTCTTGTGAACGTGAAATTTTGGAAGTATCAAAAGATGCACTTTCCATTTGACGCAATTCACGGCGAATTACTTCGTCCCGAGTTTTATTATTACCAGAAATGCGAATCTCATTTACATAAACTTTTTGATTAGGCTCGATATTCAAGGCAAAATTTAAGGTGTCAGACTGTATCAAGGGACGAACACCAATTTCAGCCATAGCATAACCTGATGCACCTAATCTATCTTGTATACTTTGCAAAATGCCATTAAGTTCAGAATGGTTATACCATTTACCAGATTTTACTTTGGTTAATTTTTGTAATTCTTCTATTGGAATTTCACGAGTATCACCAGTAATTTCGATTTGCCCCCAACGATAACGCGTACCTTCTTGAATGCCAATTTCCACATCTAAATCATCAGAATTTTTTTGATTAGGAACAACATCAGCAGAAGTAATCGCAACTTCAAAATAACCACGATCACGATAGAAATCAGTTATACGTTGTAAATCAGTGGATAATTTATCCGGAGAAAAACGATCCGATTTAGTTGCCCAAGTCATCAAACCTTTTTCTGATAAAGACATTTGTTTTCTCAATGTAGATGCAGAATAATGTTCATTTCCGCTAAAACGAATATCACGAATAACGGTGGTACGTCCTTCTTCGATATTTAGTTCAACTGCAACTCGGTTTCGCTCTAATGGAGTAACTTTGTGTTCTATTTTGACATCGGTTTTACCTCGATTAAGATATTCTTGACGCAAACCCTCGATTGCCTGTGCCATTATCACAGGGTTATATACACGTGATTTAGCTAAATCCATAGCTGATAGATTCTTTTGAATATCGGAGTTTTGTAATATTTTTCCACCAGTTACAGTTAACTCACTGATAATAGGACGCTCAATTACGGTAACCAAAACTGTATTATTATTTTGAGTTTCCACCTGAACATCATCAAAAAAACCTGTTTCATAAAGGCTTTTAATTGATTCTTCGCCTTTGGTATTAGTGAAAGTATCACCAATTTTGATTGGTAAATAAGAAAAAATCGTTGTAGGTTCTGTTCTTTCTAAACCTTCGATACGAATATCTTTAATAGTAAAATCTTCTGCCAAAGCAGTTGAAGAAAAGCACAAGGCAACACACAAAGAAATAGTTTTTAGTTTCATAAATAAGTCATCCAAGTAAACGAGCAAAATCATTAGAGAATGCTATTAACATCAATATTAACATTAAAGTTAAACCAATACGCATACCAACTTCCTGCGTTTTTTCACTTAATGGCTTGCCACGTATTAATTCAATTAAATAAAACATTAGGTGTCCGCCATCCAACATGGGAATAGGAAATAAATTTAACACACCTAAACTCAAACTTACTAATGCTAAAAAATGAATATATTGTTTCAAACCTGCGGCAGCGGTTTTCCCTGCCATATCTGCGATGGTAACTGGTCCTGAAATATGAGACAAAGAAGCTTTACCGACTAACATTTTGCCAAAAAATTTCAATGTAAGCCATGAATAATTAATAGTTTGTTCTACTCCAATTTGAACAGATTCAATAAATGTTGGTTGATAAGTGTTACGAATACTATTTCCCCATTCTTCATCAGCTGCCCACCAAGTACCGATTTTTCCAACTAATGGTTTATCAGGATGTTCTTCTACGCTTTCTGGTAACACTTTTGCGGTGTGAGTTTCACCATTACGAACATAAGTTACATCCAAGTAACGTCCAGGATTTTTACGAATACGGTCTGTTATTTCCCAAGGAGATGTTAATTCCTCATCTTCAATGGCGATAATAGTATCACCATCACGTAAACCAGCCACAT
>JAFWUA010000124.1 GCA_017518785.1 Neisseriaceae bacterium | reverse complement strand
GGGGATAAATGTTGTTTTTGATAATTTAAATCGCCATTTACTAAAAGAGGCATACCAGATAATACACTATTTTTTATAGATAATTTTGAAGATAAATTGGGTTCATCTTTTAATGTTCCATTAACGGTTAAATTACCATTTATCTTACCACTTGGATATATATCTCCAATAATTTCAGGATTAAATTCTTTGCTTTCTAATTTAATATTTAATTGCATATTATCAAATAAATCAAGTCTGCCGGAAAGAGTTGCAATTCCATTATTACCATCAGAAAAATTTGCTTGTGGTATGGTCAATGATTTACCATTATTAACAGGTTGTATTGATAATACACCATCGGAAGATAGCGATTTTTGCGATAATTTCCATTTTGCAACTGGTTCATTTATTTTACCAGTAAACAAAATATTTCCATTAATTGGTCTTGATGATTGTTGAGAAATAATATCAGATAAACTTACACTATTAAGTGTTACTTGTAGATTTAACTCCTCACCTACCGTACCATCTATTTTAATCTCGCCCTTGTTGATTAAATTTAATGCAATTGTATCCAATGATAGTATATTGTTACTATTGATGTTTAATTCACCATATAATGTAGATAAAGGCAAACCACCTAAATCATACGCTTGTGGTTTTTCATTGAATAATGATAATATTCCATTTAGCTGTTGAGCCGTTTCGTCTGGTTTAATCTCGGTCAAAAATGCCAAATTAGCTTGCGGAGCACTGTTTAAAAAATCACGCGGATTAATATTGGCACCATAAACTATAATATGATGGATACGCTTAACTGCATTCTCGGCAAATGGCGATAGTTTAATATCACTATTCCACAATGCAGAAGCACTGGCTAATTCACCTTTTAAAATTAAATCATTAAGACTGCCGGAAAGTTTAATATTACCGTCAGCAGATTCTTGATTAATAATACCATGCAAATCAATATTACCAGATAAAGGAAATGGATTTTGATTAGTTAGTTGTGCTTTTCCATTCATTTGTCCCCAAATGGTATTTACACTTATAATTTCAGTTTGATGTTTTTCATCAAGATATGAATATGTTAATTGTGCATCATTTAATAAAATATCCTCTTGTTTTCCCCAAAGTACACCATGACTAATGATATTATCAATTTGAATATCTAATGGCAAACCAATATTATCAGGCAATTTAGTAGGAGCTTTTGGCTCACTTGGTCTATTTGCTATTTTAATTATATGCAGCTTTCCTAATTCTAATTTATAAATATGTAATAGTCTTTTTTTCCACAGTTGAGAAGAATCCCAATCAAAATATAAATCTGATAATAAAATTTCATCACCCATTTTAGTATTAATGGTAATTTCTTGTGCCGAAAATCCTTTCCATAATGTACCTTGTAATTTATTTGCCGCTATATGTACTCCAAACTTTTCCGGCAGACTAAATACTAATGTTTTAAGTCCCGCATGAGTGCCAACTAACCATGAAATTGATGAGATTAATACTATAAAAAATAGTAATAATGCTAAAAAGAAACGCACAAAAATCTTTTTCTTTTTAGGACGATTGATTTTGGGTGTTTCATTTGTCATTTGTTTATCAGCCATTAGAAACGTGCCCCCAAAGTTATATACCAACCAATTTCTTTATTTTCATGTGCATAAGCAATATCAAATGCTAATGGTGCAATAGGACTAAACCATCGTACTCCAACTCCAGTAGCGTGTTTTAATTTTAAATCTTTAAAACGATTTTTCACATCTCCTGCATCGTGAAATACGGCCACTGACCAATCTTTACGAATTGGATATTGATATTCTAAACCGACAGTTGCCATTACTTTTCCACCTAACACTACTTTTTCAGTTGGTCCTGGCATACCAATACTCTCTGTTTCATAACCACGCACAGTATCAATACCTCCAATACGAAAGAGTAAATCGGTAGGAACTTTTTCTTGATTAGCAGTACGCACATACCCCAAACCGCCGTGTACAATCCATGTGCCATAACTTCTACGACGTGGAGTATAATAATATGCAGCATCTGCTTTTACCCGTTGTACATTTGCCGAAGATAAAATAGACCCCACAGTAGTCCCAACTTTTCCAGAAAAGTAATAACCATTAGACGGACGTTCACGAGTTTCAATGCGATTAGTTTTCCACGATGCGGTAAGCATAGTAACGTAGCTATTATTCCATGTTGGAGTAAGTTCTATTCTTTCTCGTTCGCGATAGTGTTCTATACCAACCCGAGAATCAATACCATGTCTAATCCTTGCTTTCCAAAATCCTAAACCTATATTTTGCGATTCTAATCCTTGTAATTTTTTATTCTTAACTGAAATATTTGATGTGTAAAAATGTCCTTTTTCATCACGTGGTTGGCTTATACCAACACCAAATATTTGTTCATATCTGTTCGCACTAATAACAGCAGAACCAGTATAACCACGTTTGAACATGTTATAATGATCATATCCTATACGGGTACCAACCCCATCAGCAGTATCGTATTGCAAACCAATATCTAATTTTTGACGAGGAACTTCTGTTAATACCACATTGACTGGCACGATATTATCTTCGGAGATATTATCAAAATCTGCATATACTGATACAGAACTATAATGCCCATCATTCTCTAATAATTGTTGATAATCTAATAGCTTATTTAGATTATAATCTTCTCCACTTTGAAAAGTTGCTAAATTGCGTGGCAATGATTCTGGATAACGTTGCGTACCAGTAATATTAATTTCACCAAAACGCACTAAATCCCGACTATCAACACGAATAAATAATTCTGCACTATTTTTTTCTGGATCTATTTTGGCTAAACTTTCTTCTATCTTTGCTAATGGGTATTTTTTTGCAGTTACTACTGTTAATACACTTGTTTTTCCGGCAGACCAATCATCTTGGGTAAACGGTGCATTAGGACGAAATGCCCAAGATAGAAAAATATCTCGATAAAATTTAGGCAAATCATCATCTGATTCAATTACTCCATTTAATAATAATACTATATTGCTAATTTTTATTTGTTCACCAATATCAATATTAATGATATAGGTATCATTTTCTTTTTTAATATCTGTTTTGCTATTAAAAAATCCTTTGGTAGATAGTATTTGATGTACTTCTTTATGTGTTTCTTGTACCCAATATGATATTTGGTCTTCATCTGGTTTTGAACGTGATTTCTGGCGTGTATATAAAGAGAGATGTTTTTTTAATAACTCACTTAATTCTTCTTGATTATCGAATTTTTCTTGTCCGCTATAATTTATATTAAGTTGTAATTGATACATATCTTTTAATGGCGGTAATTTTCTTTGATTAGGAGTAGTTTGATTATTATTTTGTTTATAAGCATCATTTTCATTGGTATTATTATCATGATTTTCCACTTTATCAAACGATGAAGCAGAATTGCTAATTGTTGATGGCTCATTGTTAGATTCATTTTTGCCATCTGCCAAAATTTGATTACTCAATAATAGCAAGAGAAATATAAATATAAAACGATTATCTTTCATAATTTAATTCTCATTTATCGTCATATAAATAGTCTGCCGGAAACAATTACACATTATCTAAAATTCGTCTAAAACTTATAGCACGCAACACATGTTGTCGCTCTACACATTCATCATTTGATAAATCGGCTAATGTACGTGCCACTCTTAATAAACGATGAAAGCTACGTGCTGACAAATTGAGTTTATCCAACAATCCACCCAAAGTTTCTCGTGCATCTTGTTTAATCATTGCTAAGTCGTCCAATTCTGTTGGGCTAAGTACTGCATTAGTTTTACCTTGTCGTGCATATTGACGTTCTCTTGCTAATAAAACTCTTTCTCGCACTATACTACTTTTCTCCCCTGCTTGGATATTAGTTAAATCTGTCTGTGGCAAGTTTGGTACTTCAATTATTAAGTCAATACGGTCTAATAGTGGTCCGGATATTTTTTGGCGATACCGCATTACGCTATCTGCTGAACACCGACAAGACCTTGTTGCATGACCTAAAAAGCCACAAGGACAAGGATTCATCGCAGCCACTAATTGAAACTTTGCAGGAAAAACAGCTTGACGAGATGCACGTGAAATATGAATTTCACCACTTTCCAATGGTTCGCGTAATACTTCTAATACTTTGCGGTCAAACTCTGGTAATTCATCTAAAAATAGCACTCCATTATTGGCTAATGAAATTTCACCAGGTTTAGGGTCTGAACCTCCACCAACTAATGCAGCAGAAGATGCACTGTGATGAGGACTTCGAAATGGTCGCACACGCAAATCATAATCTTTGATATGAGTATTAACTAATGATGATAACGCTGCATTATCTAACATTTCCTCCGTAGTCAATGGAGGCAGAATGCTTGGCAATCTCTGTGCCAACATGGATTTGCCAGTACCAGGAGGTCCCATCATCAATAAGCTATGTCCACCAGCCGCAGCTAATTCCAAAGCAAAGCGAGCTGTGTGTTGTCCTTTAATATCACACAAATCTGGCAAATTGGATAATGGCAAATCAATTTGTTGTGGTGGTTCTACCTTTGGCAACAGTTCAAATCCATTCAAATGTGCCACAACCGAATTTAAAGTAGTCGCACCATATACGGTTAAATCATCAACCCATGAAGCCCATGTTGCACTTTCTTGTGGCAATATAAAATGTCTGCCGGAAAGCTTGGTTTGTCGTGCCATACACAACGCACCACGCACCGGACGCAACAAACCTGACAAGGCTAATTCACCTGCAAATTCATAATTAGATAAATCTTCACATTTAACCTGACCTGACGCAGATAAAATGCCCAAAGCGATTGGCAAATCAAAACGTCCAGAATCTTTTGGCAATTCCGCAGGTGCCAAATTAACCGTAATTTTGCAAATCGGAAAATCAAAACCAGACTGGATAATTGCAGCTCGCACCCTATCGCGACTCTCCTTAACCTCCGTATCCGGCAGACCCACAATATTAAATGCAGGCAGTGTAGCACGACTCAAATGCACTTCAACCTCCACTATTGGGGCATTCATGCCTGTCAAAGCACGCGAATAAACCACTGCCAATGTCATTTTGTTTTATCCGTTTTTAGATTGTTTAAGTTGTTCGATTTCCTCGTGCAACATAGCTATTTCACCACACAAATGCTCAATCATTTGTTGTTGCACTTCAAACTCTTCACGCGTAATCAAATCCATTTTGGAAAATGCCGCAGAAAGTGCTGTTTTTGCGTTTTTTTCAACATCTTTCATGGGACTATCTTGAATAATCTCACCGATTTTATTACTAACTTCTTCAAAAAGTTGTTTAGCAAGCATAAATAATCCTTTTAATATCAAATTATTATAAACATTGATTCATTTCTGTGGCAGGAGTCTGTTCGCTACTACCAACTACACGAGCAGGAACACCAACCACTGTACTATGAGGTGGTACATCATACACCACAACGCTACCAGCTCCGATACGTGCACATTCGCCAACATTGATATTACCCAATATTGAAGCATTAGCACCAATCATCACACCATCTCCAACTTTTGGGTGTCTATCTCCGATTTCCTTACCAGAGCCTCCCAGTGTAACTCCATGCAAAATTGAAATATTATTACCTAAAACTGCGGTTTCTCCTACTACCAATCCTGTACCATGATCCACCATAATTCCAGAACCAAAACGAGCAGCAGGATGAATATCCACACCAAACACTTCTGATGCACGATTTTGTATGCAATATGACAATGTTCGGCGAGAATGATGCCATAAACAATGATTAATCCTATGAGTTTCAATTGCATGAAAGCCCTTAAAATAAAGCAGCGGCGTAGAAAACATAGAGCAAGCAGGATCACGTTCATAATGAGCGATAATATCAGCCTCTATTGCTTCTCCTAATTGTGGAGATTCTTGCAAGCTGTGCAAAAAAATCTCGTACAAAGCACGTGCGTCCATCACCGGACTGGATAATTTACTCGACAAATGAAACGCCAATACTTGATTTAAGGATTGATGACGCAAAACAGTCATGTGAAGAAAGCTGGCTAATATTGGTTCAGCTTTTGCTGATTCTTCTGCTTCTTTGCGGATTTCTTGCCATAAATCTTCGCCATATAAACTTTTCTTTTTCACCCATGTACTCATTTTATTTCTTTACCACTTGTATCAATCAGGCATTTGATTTTAACACTATATAAAATTAAATAGTCTGCCGGAAAAGTTTTTTTATAACCTTTCCGGCAGACTCTATTTGTTTATCAATCTCATTAAATTAGATTTTTGTGCCCTTATGCAAAGCTACTACGCCAGCACTCATATTGTGATAATCGACAGTAGCAAATCCCGCATCATACATCATTTGTTTTAGAGTTTCTTGATCTGGGTGCATACGAATTGATTCTGCCAAATATTGATAGCTATCTGCATCTTTGGCAATAATTTTGCCAAACATTGGCAAAAATTTGAAAGAATAAAAATCATAAGCACCTTGCAGAGGTTCATACACTTTGGAAAATTCCAAAACTAATAACTGACCACCTCTTTTTAATACGCGACACATCTCTTTTAATGCCACATCTTTATGTGTCATATTCCGCAAACCAAATGCTACCGACACCAAATCAAAATAATTATCAGCAAAAGGCAAACATTCAGCATCACATTGAGCAACAGGCAAAATACAACCTTCGTTCAACAGGCGATCGCGTCCTGTGGTTAACATAGATGAGTTTATATCTGTTAGCCACACCTCACCATCACGCCCAACACGTTTTGCCCAACCACGTGCCAAATCACCAGTACCACCTGCAATATCCAATACTTTTGCACCAGAACGAATGCGAGCAGTATTAATGGTGAAAGATTTCCATACACGATGCAAACCCATACTCATTACATCATTCATAATGTCGTATTTACGTGCAACGGAATGGAATACATCGGCAACTTTGCCTGCCTTTTGTGATTCTGCTACGGTTTGATAACCGAAATGGGTTGTTGTTTCGTTCATAAATCAGTTTCACCTGTTAGATATTAAATTTATAAGCAACGAATTGTACCTGATTTTTACCGATAAACTTGACAATTTATCGCTATGAGTCATAGAATCTCGCCCTTACAACTTGTTAGCACGAAGATTTGAAAAGCTTAAATTTCTAAAAGGCATCATTTTACAAATCGTATTGTTCATTCGATATTCTTCATCTCTCATCTAATCTGTACTTGATATTGTTGAGCATAAGTGCTTTTTCTTTCTTTTTTATTAACTTAACCCTGTGAATTTTTATGCACGTTTCAGAATTACAAACTCTGCATATTTCTAAACTATTAGAAATGGCAGAACAACATGGTATTGAAAACGCCAATCGTTTTCGTAAGCAAGATTTAGTTTTCGCTATCGTACGCAAGATGGTACAAAATGGTGAGAATTTCACCGGCAACGGTACTTTGGAAATTCTTTCAGACGGTTTTGGTTTCTTGCGTTCATCGGATACTTCATATCAGGCTAGTCCAGATGACATTTATGTTAGCCCCAATCAAATTCGCCGTTTTAATCTACACAAAGGCGATACCATTGAAGGCAGTGTCCGTACTCCCAAAGATAACGAACGTTACTTTGCATTGGTAAAATTGGACAGCATAAATGGAGAAGAACCAGAAATATGCAAACATAAAATTTTATTCGAAAATTTAACCCCCCTATTTCCAGATAAACAATTCATTTTAGAAAGAAATATCAAATCAGAAGAAAACATTGCATCACGTGCTATTGATTTGATTTCACCAATCGGCAAAGGACAACGTGCACTATTAGTAGCACCTCCCAAAACCGGTAAAACCGTGATGTTAAAAAACATTGCCCACGCCCTTACCGAAAACTATCCAGATATTGAACTTATAATCTTGCTAATTGACGAACGTCCAGAAGAAGTTACCGATATGATACGTTCCGTACGTGGTGAGGTTGTATCATCTACTTTTGATGAACCTGCTTCTCGTCATGTCCAAGTAGCGGAAATGGTAATCGAAAAAGCCAAACGTTTAGTTGAACATAAAAAAGATGTGGTAATTTTATTAGATTCAATTACACGCCTTGCACGTGCTTATAACACTACGGTTGAAACTTCCGGAAAAATTCTCACAGGTGGCGTTGATGCCCACGCTCTGCACAAACCAAAACGCTTTTTTGGTGCGGCACGCAATATTGAAGAGGGTGGCTCGCTTACCATTATTGCTACGGCTTTGGTAGAAACAGGCTCTCGTATGGACGATGTGATTTACGAAGAGTTCAAAGGCACAGGCAATATGGAATTGCATTTAGACCGCCGCTTGGCAGAAAAACGCGTTTTCCCTGCAATTAACATTAACAAATCAGGCACGCGTCGTGAAGATTTATTAGTACCTAACGATAGATTGCAAATGATGTGGCTATTACGAAAATTCCTGCACCCAATGGACGATGTGGAAGCCATGGAATTTCTGCACGATAAACTTAAACAGTCAAAAAATAATGCGGACTTTTTTGATTTGATGAAAAGGTAAAAATAATGGTGAGTTTTTGCTCACCATTTTTTTGTAAAATATTTTCAGGATACTGATTAAGAATTACGAGTTTTTGCAAAGATTTCAAATTACTTTTGTTGTTAAAAAATAACAAAAAATAAACATTAAAAATAAAGTAAAAAATCATTTATAATCAATTAATTATCTTATCTTAT
>JAFWUA010000123.1 GCA_017518785.1 Neisseriaceae bacterium | reverse complement strand
TAAGTTTTTTATACATGATGTATTTCCTTATTAAATAGTGAGTTGTGTAAAATTTTCGCAAGGGCTTGCTTTGTCAAGCAAGCCCTTAAAGAATATTCTTTAAGGAATTTTGAAGACTTACTTTGTGGTTACTTATGTCTTTGTTGGTGGTAAAAAATAAGGTCTTAAATCTTTGCAAAACCCACTTTTTTCTCATTCGTCATTTTGAATTTCGTTACGAATTTTTTTATTTAATAAACAATTAGATTTTTCACTTTCCTGCGGAAAGTTCAGAATGATGAGTGTTGCAAAAGTTTCAGTCTGCCGGAAAGTTTTTTAAATTAGTTTTCCGGCAGACTTTAAGAGACTCCTGCAAAACTCGATTTTTTCTATTACTCGTCATTCTGAGCGTGGCGAAGAATATTTATAAACAATAAGTTAGATTCTTCATTTCATTTCGTGAAATTCAGAATGACGAGTTTTGCAAAAGTTTCAGTCTACCGGAAAAGTTTAAATACTTTTCCGGCAGACTTTAAAATTCAAAGATTATAAAAGGTATAAATGAGAACTTTTAAAAACTATCTTTTACTGCCGAATTTGAATGTAAGCAAAGTAAATACCAATAAATATTTTTCGCCTAATGTTCAGAATGACGAATCTGGTTTTGCAGAAGTTTTTGAAATGGGTGCTTTTATTGAGATAACCAATATTGCATGGCTACAATGGTTTTTACGTCAAGAATGCGTCCATTATTAAGTGCATCGGCAGCTTCTTTTTTATCCATCATAACAAGCTGTAAAAATTCGTCTTCATCGGCACGTGCGGTACTGTTTTTACATAAGTCATGTGCTTGATATAAATATAATTTTTCATCGGAAAATCCGGCAGATGTATAGAAAGTATAAATTAGCTCAACTGATTGTGCGGTGTATGGAGTTTCTTCGGCTAATTCTCGTAAGGCACATTGTTGAGGGCTTTCGCCTTGTATATCTAATTTTCCGGCTGGAATTTCTAATAGAGTTTGAGAGCAAGGGTAGCGATATTGTTCAACCAAGATTATTTTTTCATCATCGGTGATTGCTAATATTGCAACTGCACCAGGGTGGTGTACAACTTCTCGTTCTGCGGTATTTCCATTGGGTAGTTTTACTTCATCAACGCAAACATGCAATACTTTTCCTTGTAAGACTGTGCGACTGTTTAATTTTGTTTCTGCTTCAATCATGATTGTGCTTTCAGATAAAAAAGGCAGTTTGTCAAACTGCCTTGTGTTAAATTGAAAAGGATTTATTTTTGATCTTTTGATTCTGTTTTCTCATCTGAATGAGTGCCACGCAAAATTAGAAGTGGCAAAGTGCTTTGTCGCATAACTGTTTCGGCAAAACTTCCCATCAGTAGGTGCATTAAGCCAGTGCGACCATGTGTGCCTAATACTAATAAATCTGCATTTTGTTCTTCGGCATAATTTACTAATTGTTGTGCCATATCACGCGTTCCTTTGACAGAAACTGCTAAATGACGATGTACATTTTTTACTCCGGTTTCGCGTGCTACTTTTTCAGCATAGTCTAATACTTCGTTGCCTTGTGCCATTGCAGCAGATTCATAGCTTTCATGCTGTAAAAATTCTGGTGCTAATGCCATATATTCTGATGGATTGGCAATGTTTACCAAAGTAATATCTGCGTCAGATAAAACCGCTAATTTCGAAGCGTGATTCAATGCCATCAAGGAAGTACGACTACCATCTACTGCTACCACAAGATGTTTATAGAGCATTTTTATTCTCTCCCATTTTAGATTGTAGTTGCCCACGTTATGTGGAATTGACAATGTTTGGAGTATAATTGAATAGAGTGGTTTGCCCAAGTATCTTTTAATGATTATTTGATTTATCTCATATATATGGATTTCTATTCGCAATCTTCTTTTAAAAGGCGTTTCGGTGGTATCGAGCGTTTATATGGTAGTGCATGTTTGCAGCGTTTTAATCAAGCAAGTGTGTGCGTGGTTGGTTTAGGCGGTGTTGGTTCTTGGGTGGTGGAGGCTTTGGCACGCAGTGGCATTGGCAAGATAACTTTGATTGATTTGGATAATGTGGCAGAGTCTAATGTTAATCGCCAGCTTCATGCTATTAATGAAAATATCGGAAAACCCAAAGTTTATGCGATGAGAGAGCGTATTCTTTCTATTCAAACTCAATGTGAAGTAACAACGATTGAGGATTTTGTTGATGAAAATAATCTGCCGGAAATATTTGATGAGAATTTTGATTTTGTGATTGATGCGATTGATCAAATGCGTGTTAAAGCGGCTATGGCTGATTATTTTGTACGTAAGGGACAGTCATTTATCGTATCAGGTGGGGCAGGGGGACAAAGACTGCCGGAAAAAATTAGCTATGCTGATTTATCTGATGTGCGTTGTGATAAATTGTTAGCTAATATGCGTTATCGTCTTCGCCGTTATTATGATTTTCCCAAACAGGGAAAAATGCGAGTACCGTGCGTTTATTCAGAAGAAAATGTTATCCCACCACAAACTGCAAGTAATTGCGATGTAGCTCCACAAGGACTATCTTGTGCAGGTTACGGTGCTCTGATGACGGTAACCGCTACTTTTGGAATGTATTTAGCTAACGCTGCTTTGGAATATATAGCCAGTCTGCCGGAAAGGTAGTTTAAAACTTTGGCTTGATGAATTTTGTTATCAACGGAAAAGATTAGTAACCGATTGCCACGATATTTCGAAGCCAGTAAATTGTGCCAATAGCCATGCACCAGCAGCAATAAATGCCACAATTGCAAGAATAATCATTATGTTTTTCATGTTAGTACTCCAAATGTTAAATCAGATTTCTATTGTACTTGAATACTGCCGGAAATATTAATTCCAACTTCGCTATTTCCAGATTCAATATCCATCATTGCACTTTCGGCACTTTTTAACATACGAGTAGCAGCGTGAGTCATGACTCTGCCGTTTTCGTTAATATCCATATTGATAATTTTATAATTACTGCCACCCATAGCTTTGGTGATTGTTTTAGCTTTATTGCGAAATTGTTCAATTGCACGTGTCAGTAAGCGTTCATTTATTTCATTTTGACGTTTATTAGAAACTGTAAATGTAAGTTGGCTTACTGCGGCATCTTTTTGTACCTGTGCAATTGCTTGTGATAATTCATCTATATTTTTGCTATCAACATTGATATGGATACTATCGTGCCAAATGGTGCCGTTTTTAGGATTGTTGTCGATGTAAGATGGATAGGCATGACGAGCACTCAATTGGCTATTTAATGATTTTTTTCCACGTAAATATTGTAAAACACGATTACTCCTTTCGGTTACAGCATTGCTAACTGTAACTCTATCGTGTCCTTGTTCTTCTATGCTAAATGTTACTTGCATAGTGTCATTTTGTACGCTTTCTTGAACGGTGGTGGATAGACTAATCACGTTGTAATTCAAAGATTCGGCACGTAAAAGGGGCGAAAATAATAAGCAACTTACAATAATTATATTACGCATGACTGACATTCTTTTAAAACTTTTCCGGCAGACTATGTGATTTTATAGATTATTTATAAAGTCTGCCGGAAAGGTTATTCATTAAGATTGATTTTCTACAATGGTTTTTTGTAATACATTTGCTGGTGCATATCCCGGCATTACCTGTCCATTAGGAAAAACAATAGTTGGAGTGCCGTGAAAACCTAACTTATCAGCCACAGATAGATTTCGTTCGATAGGATTTTCGCAACTATCAACCTTTTGTGGAGCTTTGCCATTACGCATATAAGAAATCCAAGCATTGGTACGGTCTTTTTGACACCACAATTGTTCCGAATGGTAACGAGCATTGGGGTGCAAGGTATCAATCGGAATCAGAATCGTATAAATAGTTACATCGGTTAGTTTCCCAAATTCAACTTCCAATTTATGACAATAAGGACAATCAGGGTCACTAAACACTACAATTTTATTCTGACCGTTACCGCGAACTTCTTTGATAGCATCATCAAGTGGCAATTGCGAAAAATCTACTTTGTTTAATTCCTTTTGGCGTACAGCGGTAAGATTCTTCTTCTCTTTCAAATCAATTAATTCGCCGTCCAAAATATAACGAGCATCTTTATCCACATAAATCAGCTGATTTCCAGATAGAACCGCTTCATACCACCCAGAAACTGGCGATTGCTTGATAGAAGTTACTTCAATATTTTGATCCTTATACTCCTGTTCTAAAACACTCTTAACCTGTGCAGGCGTTTTAGCTTGGGTTTGATTAAGTCCGCAAGCACCTAACAGCAGCGTTGCTAATAAAATTCCGTAACATTTTGTTGCAATGTTCATAATTTCCTCTTAATGTTTAAGTTTTAAGTTTGTAATGATGACACAAATTAAAAATATCCGACAAAGTGCCTCATAATACTATAAAATAGTCTGCCGGAAAACAAATTAATAACTTAAATTTACAATAAGGAAAGAATATGGACAACGGTATAAAACGAATCCAAAAAATGGAAGCAATTCTAAATGAATGCCACGATGCAATTAATTGTTTGGAAGAACAACTTAACCAGATGGAGAATATTAAAGAAAAAATGTGTCAACTATTTAAATATTATGGTAGCGAACAATGGTATTCTGATAGAGAAATGGATATTCCGACAGATATAGCAGCAGGAGTACTTTCTGAAGATTTAGTTTATAATGAAATAATTCATGTACGAGAAATCGCCTTTCAAATGATTGAGCAAGCCTGTGATATATTGAAAAATAGAATTTAAGAAAATTATGAAAATAAACTTTACATCAGATGTTGCTACAATTAATCTACTAATGAAATGTGGCAATATTAGATTAAAATATTCTGTTATATAATTAAAATGATGATTATAATATTACTGGAAATATTTATTAGTTTTATATTATATAAGTCTGCCGGAAAAATTATTCAGCACTTTCCGGCAGACTATTTGTAATTGTTGGAGTGAATATCATGAATTTACAAGATTTTCATGCTAATGCTCGTAGGGTGCTTTCCATTTCATCACGTTTGTATGATAAAGAATTATTTGGATATGCAGCCAGTTTGAGTTTTTATACTTTATTAGCTATTTTCCCAATTCTAATGGTTTCCTTTGGCATTTTTATGCAAATGGAAAGTTTCCAAACATACGCTGAATATATTAAGCATTTTTTATTAACAAATTTTCTACCAATACATCAAGATGTTATTTCTCAATATTTTGAGCAATTTTTAACTAATAGTATGGGGTTAAATATTACTGGTTTAATTGCAGTTTTATTTTCTTCTTTGATGTTTTTTAAGAATTTTGAGTATATTGTTTGCAAGCTTTCTAATTCAGAGAAAAGACGTTTTTTTAATAATTTGAGTACGTATTGGACTCTGATGACTTTGTCGCCATTGGGGTTAGGAGGAGCTTTGTATATAAGTGGTTTATTGCAAAATAGCTTACATTGGAATTATATTTCAGATATTTTGCCTTATTTAATTGTGTGGGCAATTTTTGCAGTTACTTATGCAGTTGCTATTAATCGTAAGATTGCGTTTAGTGCTGTTTTAATTGCATCTTTTTTGTCGAGTATTGGTTGGTGGATTGTAAAGATTCTTTTTGTAGCATACGTTTCATATAATAAAACTTATACTAATATTTATGGTTCGTTTTCGATTATGTTTTTCTTTTTTCTTTGGATTGATATTAGTTGGATTTTATTTTTACATGGAGTTAAATTGTGTGTTTTGTTAGATAAGGTTAAGTGGAGAAATTCATCTAATAAAAATAGTGAATAATTTAACACTATCTTATAAAATTAGTCTGCCGGAAAGTTTTAATATTTTCCGGCAGACTATTTAATAATTATGTTTTGTAAAAAAGGACAATACTGTTTCAGGTAACCATGATAGGGGATCTTGTCTAAAAAAATCAGGAAATCCAACATGACCTCCACCTTTGGGCTGCATTAAGAATACATTAGAAGATACTTCGTGGGCACGTGGTAATGCTTTTGCTGGTAAGAAAGGGTCGTTTTCTGCATTTAGTATTAAGGTAGGTTTTTGAATATATTGTAGATAGTTTTTTCCAGATGATTTTTGATAATAATCATCAGCATTGGCAAATCCATATAATGGTGCGGTAAATAGATTGTCAAAGTCTTTTAGACTATGGCAATTGTCCCAGTCTTTTTCTGGATAGAATATGCGTGCTTTAGGTAATAGGGTACGCAAAAAATAAGTAGTGTAGATTTTTTTTGTAGGTTGGCGATTTAGAGCTTTATCGGCTTCGATTAAATCCAATGGAGCACTGATTACTGCGGCAGCGTTGCCAATTGCATTTTTACCGTTTTCGCCTAAATATTTTGCCAAAGCGTTTCCGCCCAAAGAGATTCCAACTACGTAGATTGGAGTGGAATTTTCTTTGGATAATGAATTTAATACAAAAGATATTTCGTCTGAATCTCCTGAATGATAAAAGAATGATGCAGTATTTTCTACACCACCACAACTGCGAAAATGAGGTACTACTAAACGCCAATTTAAACGTTGTACATATCTTGCAAATGCTTGTGCATAATGACTTTTACTGCTTCCTTCTAAACCGTGAAACATTACAATCAAAGGATATGTGCTATCACCATCAATAAAATCATAAGCAACATTAGTTTTTCCGGTAGAGTCCAAACGTAATTCTCGTCTAAACGATACTGCCGGAATACGTAGAAATTTTGGCACTATGGTTTGTGCGTGTCCGCTGCGTAGCCAGATTGGTGCTGTATAGTCAGTTTTGATGTATGGCATTTATTCATCTTTCACACAAATTGCTTGATTTTGTATATCTGCTTTAATTTGTTGGAATAGGGCACGAGCTGATTTTGGTGGTTTGCTTGATTCTGCCTCACGTCTTGCGTTACGAATTAGGGTGCGTAAAGCATTGGCATCGGCATTTGGATAGTTATTAAGATAGCTTGTAAGGTTGTTATCTTCTGCTAATAATTTATCACGCCATTGTTCAATGCGTTTCATTTGGGCATTGTGAGCGGCATTATCACCATCAACGATTGATAGATAATTTTTTATTTGTGCAACTTCTTCATCGCTTGCTTCTCGCATGAGGCGACCGATATATTGTGCTTGTCTTTTAAGAGCACCATTGGAAGTTATTTTGTGATATTCAGCTGCTGCTTTAACAATATGTTCCGGCAGACCTGCTTTGAGTAAAGTATCGCTTGCAAATTCGGTTAATCTCATTCCCAAATCTTGAAGGGCATTCATATTTTTTTTGACTTGGGTTTTGCTGGGGCGTTCTTCATTAAAATTCATAAGTATTTTCTCTTATTGAATAATTTTTATGTGATTTGTAATGATAGCAAGTTTCTGGCAGTGTATAAAAGTATAAAAAATAAAGGGACAAAATAATTTTTTTGTCCCTTTATTTTTAGATTTAATTTTATTGTTTCCAACGTGCTTGTGAAGATTTGATAACTTCTTTGGCAGATTCTATACCTTCAAATGCTACTACTTTGGTAGTTCCAGCCTTTTTCAAATCTTTGTAATGATTGAAATGAAATTCGATTTGTTTGATAAGTTGTTGGGGCAAATCTTCTAAACTTTGATAAGCGTTGCCATTATTACGATCGTCTGCCGGAACAACGATGATTTTGTCATCAACTTCACCATCATCAACAAATTTCATCACTCCCAATACACGTGCTTCTAATACGATGCCGGTGGTAAGTGGAGATTCAGTGATGATAAGTGCATCTAACTCATCGCCATCTTCGTCCAAAGTTTGTGGAATAAAACCGTAATTAGTTGGTTTAGCAAAAATGGCAGGTTCAACGCGGTCGAGTTTCATCACGGCGTTTTTTCTATCCCATTCGATTTTATGATTAGAACCTGCTGGGATTTCTACAACAACATTGATGATGCCAGCATCAACATCACCTGCATCAAAAGCCTTGTTAAAGTCGGTCATGTTTAAAATCCTTTTGTTTTTTTGAGTTTGAAGACGTGCATTTTATCAATAGACGGTATTTCTTTCATCAGCGTTTTTTAGTTTTTTCATCGAGTGCTTTTAGTAGATTATCGAGAATGGCGTTCCCTTCTTCGTGGCTAACGATTGGTGCGGTGTTTTTTCTTCCTAAAAATTGAATTTCATTTTCCGGCAGTTCTGATAAAAAACGTGATGGTTCAGTAAAATACCAGTGTCCGCCACGTTTGCGTTTAACACAATGGGTTAGCGTCAATGTTTTTTTAGCACGAGTAATGCCAACATACATTAAGCGGCGTTCTTCTTCAATATTGCCATCTTCGATACTGTTTTCATGAGGAAATAATCCCTCTTCGCAACCGATTAAGAAAACGTACGGATATTCCAAACCTTTTGCCGAATGCAGAGTGGATAAACGTACTGCATCGACAGTATTTTCGTTTTTCCCTTCTAAAATATTCATTAAAGCGATATTACGAGTAATTTCCGGCAGACTTTTTTTACCAGTAACACTTTTATGTTCTAACCAATCGATTAAATCTAAAACATTTCGCCAACGAATTTCTCCTGATTTTCCCTCATAATGTTCGGTTAAATATGTCTCGTAGTGAATTTCTTTTAGTAGCTCGCTAACTATAATATGAGCTGGAGTTGTATCAATTTGAGCGATATATTTTTCAATTAGCTGATGCCACAAAATTGCACTATTACGAGTTTGAGATGGTAGAGAATTTAACGCTTCATCAGATTTAAGCGTTGCAAATAAACTTTTTTTATGAAGTGTTGCGTAGTAATTGAGTTTTTCTAATGCTGCTTCACCGATACCGCGTTTAGGAGTGGTAATAGTGCGTAATAGAGCTTGGTCATCATCGGTATTTGCCAATAAACGCATATATGCCAACACATCTTTAATTTCAGTTTTTTCGAAGAAACTTTGCCCGCCAGATAAAACATACGGAATTTTGGCACTTCGCAAAGCTTCTTCGAAAGTTTTAGCTTGATGATTACCGCGATACAAAATAGCGTAATCAGAATAATTAGTTTGACGTGTTAATTGATGAAACTGAATTTTTTGAACAACAGTATCCGCTTCGTGTCGCTCATCTTGACAAGTAATCACACAAACCTTGTCGCCATCTTCGTATGATGACCATAATTTTTTCTCAAAAAACTGCTGATTATGCGAAATAACACCATTGGCTGCACGTAAAATATTTTGAGTAGAACGATAATTTTGCTCTAATTTGATAATTTTTAAATTAGGATAATCCTCTTGTAAGCGGTGCAAATTATGCACATTAGCACCACGCCACGCATAAATACTTTGGTCATCATCGCCCACCGCTGTAAATTTTGCCTCATTACCGGTCAAATGACGCAATAGCGTATATTGTGAAGCGTTAGTATCTTGACACTCATCGATTAACAAATATTGCAAGCGAAATTGCCATTTATATTTAATCTCACTATTTTCATTAAAAAGTTGGCAAGGCAGACGAATTAAATCATCTAAATCAACAGCTTGATAAGATTGCAAAGTATCACGGTAAGAGGCATAAATTTGTGCAGTTTTTAATTCCCAATCATTTTGAGCAGACAAAACAGCCTGTTCAGGAGAAATTAGAGCGTTTTTCCACAAAGAAATCTGATGCTGAATTTGCGATACAGCCTCTTTGCCAGAACTCATAGTCAGTTCACCAATAATTTTATTGCTATCGGCAGCATCAAAAATGGAAAAATTCTTTTTAAGTTTAAGATGTTCACTTTCCATCTGCAAAATCTTCATTCCCAAAGAATGAAAAGTGGAAATATTAAGTCTGCCGGAAACATTATTCGGCAAAATTGCATTAATTCGCTCCCGCATTTCGCGTGCAGCCTTGTTGGTAAACGTAATGGCTGCAATGTTTTGCGGTAAATATCCGGCATTTTCAATTAAATGAACTATTTTATGAGTAATAACACGAGTTTTACCACTGCCAGCACCAGCTAATACCAAAAGTGGAGCATCTAAATATTGAATAGCTGATAGTTGTTGTTGATTAAATTTCATATATCGATTGTCAAAATAAATTTAACGATTAATTCCATGCACTTCGATCATCATGATTTCAGAACGACTCCCAACTCGCAATGGAATCCCCCATAAACCATAACCACAAGTAATGAAAAGCTGCATATTTCCTACTTGATAATTTCCATAAACATAATCATGAAATAGATAAATTAACCATGTACCAGGAAAAGTCTGTCCGCGATGTGTGTGTCCACTTACTTGAATATCAAAATTGGCATTGGCATTATCCATCGCATCGATTGGTTGATGGTCGATGATGATGCTTGGTAATTGAGAATTTTTTATCTCATCGCTTATTAGTTTATCGGCAGATAGACGATTTTTCTCTTGCCTATCACGTCTGCCGGTAATCCACACTTTATTGTCAAATAATACACTTTGATCACGCAGTACAATTACGCCAGCATCTTTCATTTCTGCTTCAATTTCATTTTGCACCATTCGATAATTATCATGATTGCCAAGAGTTGCATAAACAGGACGTTGCTTTGCAATGTTTTTCATAATTTCGCCCATGTTTTTTTGTTGATATTGCACTGGCAAATCATCAAAAATATCACCTGCTAATAAAACCATATCAGGATTTTGTTGTTGCAAAATTTTATCTAATTTATTTAGCATACGATTGCCAACTAAATTTCCTAAATGTAAATCTGCAATCAAAGCGATTTTAATCGGTTGAGATAATGACTTATTGATAGTGGTAGTAAAATGCACGATACGAGGAGTGTAAGCTGCCCATGCTCCCCATACAAACCACAATAAAAACATGGGAATAAAGCTTAAACGTACAATGGTTTGCGATTTGTCTTTACACTGCCGGAAAACTTTCCGGCAGACTATATAAACTATCAAAGAGAATAAAATTGTACATTCTGCATAAAACAAAACAATCATTAAAAATGTTGCACTATGAAAAGAAAATCCACCAACCCTTGCCATGCTTAAAACCAAAACTATATTGCATAACAAATAGCACAAAGTAAGTATCAATAAACGAGATTTACGTTTTTGAACCAAATTGCGTATCAAAAAATTAAGTACAGGCAAGAACAGCAATAGTACTATTTGAAATATAATTATTATAATCAATAATCTATAAAGCATTTGTATATTCCATATTTGTTATATGAGACTCCTGCAAAACTCGTCATTGACGAATTTCACGAAGTGAAATGAAGAATCTAACTTATTGTTTATAAAGTTTCTTCGCTACGCTCAAAATGACGAGTAATAGAAAAAATCGAGTTTTGCAGGAGTCTCTACATGTAAATAGTTTTAAAAGTTTTAAACATTGAGTTTGCTGTGAAAAATATTTTCTCACATATAAGCAAACTTACAACATGAAAAAATCGAATAATGCTATAATGCACGCCGTCTTTAACTTTGGACCTCGCTAAAAGTGGGGATTTTTATGGATACGGACAGTTGTCATTTTTTACCAAAAATTTACATATTAAAGAGACAAATAAACCTGTCCGAATAATCTATCAATCTATTCGCGACAGTTTCTTGTTTTTGAAAGTTGCGAATAATGAATTAACCTAATCTCGAATTTGATGCAGATAGCTTCGCCGAATATATCGACAATATCCGGCAATTAGCAGAAAGACTACTACCAGTCTATGCACAACCAAATTTAGAACAGAATCCAGATTATCAAGAATTAACTGCCACTTTACACGAATTACACCCTGCTGATGTGGCAGTATTATTAGAATCCTTGCCCCTGCAAGAACGGGTATTGGTATGGAAATTAGCATCTCCAGAAGGAGATGGCGAAGTCCTATTGGAAGTTTCTGATTCAGTTCGTGAAACACTGATTGAGACTATGGGGCAAGATGAACTCGTTGCCGCTATGGAGGATTTACCTGCTGATGAAGTGGCAGAATTAGCCCCAGATTTGCCACATGATGTAGTATCCGAAGTATTAGAAAGCAGGGACGAGGAAGAACGCGAACAAATTCGTTCAACTTTATCTTATAAGGAAGGCACAATCGGCACTGTGATGGACTATGAATTGTTAAGCATTCGAGCTGATGTAGCCTGTGAAGTAGTATTACGCTATTTACGCCGTTTTGAAAAACTGCCGGAACACACCGATAAAATATTCGTAGTTGATGAAGGCAATGTTTTACAAGGCGTATTAAAAATACGCAAGCTTTTAGTTAGCGACCCTGATGATTTAGTTTCCGATGTAATGGCACGCAATGTGGTTAAATTCCACCCCGATGACGATGCCGAAGAAGCAGCACAAGCATTTGAAAAATACGACCTTATCACTGCACCAGTGGTCGATGAACAACAACATTTAATTGGACGCTTAACCGTTGATGAAATGCTCGACGTAATCCGCGAAGGTTCAGAAGCAGACATGTTAAATATGGCAGGTTTAAAAGACGAAGAAGACCTGTTTGCACCGGTTATTGATTCTGTGAAAAACCGCTGGGCATGGTTGGCAGTAAATCTATTTACAGCGTTAGTTGCCAGTCGCGTAATTGGTTTGTTTGAGGGTTCAATTGAAAAAATTGTGGCATTGGCTGCCTTAATGCCAATTGTGGCTGGAATTGGTGGTAATTCTGGCAATCAAACCATTACCATGATTGTTCGAGCATTAGCAATCGGACAAATATCCAATACCCAAGCAACTCATTTATTAAAAAAGGAAATAGGTGTTGCCCTTGTCAATGGTCTAATCTGGGGAAGTGTGATGGGGATCATCTCCTTCGTTCTATACCACAGTATCGGATTGGGGGTAGTCATGGTGGCAGCTATGACGCTAAATTTAGTATTAGCCGCAACCGTAGGTGTCTTAATTCCAGTTACTATGGAACGTTTGGGCAAAGACCCTGCTTTGGGAAGTAGCGTTTTAATTACCGCTGTAACCGATTCTGGCGGATTCTTTATCTTTTTAGGGTTAGCCAGCATATTTTTAATGCACTGATATTAAAAATAATAAAACTTTTCCGGCAGACTTAAAATCCATGCGAAACTTGATTTTGTCATTACTCGTCATTTAAGACTTGGAATGCAATAAAAGGGAAGAATATTTATAAAACAATACGATGAGATTCTAAATTTCGCTTTGTGAAATTCAAAAATGACGAGTTTTGCAGGTGGTAAGACTATCTATAAAAACATCAAGTATATAAAAAGTCTGCCGGAAAATTTTTTTACAATACTACTTGAAAAACATTCATTTCATACTTAAATTAGTCTGCCGGAAAGAAATATACGTTAGTAAAACAAGGAAAAATAAAATGACTTCCATGATGATGACTCCTCAAGAGATCGTGCATGAATTAGATAAACATATAGTTGGACAACAAACCGCTAAAAGAGCAGTTGCCGTTGCATTGCGTAATCGTTACCGTCGCAGTTTAGT
>JAFWUA010000122.1 GCA_017518785.1 Neisseriaceae bacterium | reverse complement strand
TTTTTAGTTAAAAATTCAAATATATTTCTATATTTTTCTGCACCTGGTGAAAGATACATTTTATTAATATATTTTGACATAGATTGAAACCTTTGCAAAAACAGTCATTATGAATTTTTCGTAGAAAAATTCATAATGACGAATGGGTAAAAAGTAGGTTTTGCAAAGGGTTAAGTCTGCCGGAAAAATATCTTTCTGGCAGACTTATAATAATTTTATTTTATTTTTGATAATGCCTGTGTTATATCCTCCCAAATATCCTCCACATCTTCAATTCCTATGGAAAAACGTAATAATCCTTCCTTGATTCCCAATTTTTCTTTTATTTCTTTCGACATACCGCTATGAGATTGAGTGAAAGAATGGTTAATTAAACTTTCCACACCTCCCAAACTTGATGCTAATTGAATTATTTTTAGATTACTAATCAAGGTATTAGCAGCTTCTCTTGTATTGGATTTTAGATATACCGATACAACCCCACCAAATCCACTCATTTGTTCACAAGCAATTTTGTGACCTTCGTGATTGGGCAGACCAGGATAGAAAACTTTTTCAATTGCAGAATGTTGAGTAAGGCGTTCTGCGATAATTTGTGCATTTTCTTGATGTTTATCCATACGTATAGTTAGAGTTTTAATTCCGCGTAAAACAAAAGCACAATCCATTGGTGAAGCAATTGCACCAGTATGCACTTGCATTGAACGTAACTTATTGAAATCTTCTTTATTTTTTGCAACTACAATTCCCATTAATACATCTGAATGTCCGCATAAATATTTTGTTGCAGAATGTGCAACTACATCACAACCTTGTAGTAAAGGATTTTGAAAATAGGGCGTAGCAAAAGTATTATCCATACCCACATAAACTCCGTATTTATGGGCACATTCGGATAATTTTACGGTATCAGTTATATGTAAAAGGGGATTGCTTGGGGTTTCTAACCATAATAATTTCACAGTTTCGCGTAATAAAATTTTTTCCAAATTATCCACATTACGCAAGTCGGCAAAAATAACTTTCACTCCCCATGGAATATATACTTCTTGTAATAAATCAAAGGTTCCACCGTATAAATCTTCGGTTGCAACTATGGTATCACCAGGACGCAGTATGGTACGGAATATGGTATCGATTGCGGCAATTCCGCTACTAAATGCCAAACCGCCAAAACCATGTTCTAATTGTGCCATAGTATCTTCTAAAATTTGACGAGTAGGGTTACTTAACCTACTGTAACGAAAAGGAATATCTTCACCAATATGTTTCATTGAAAATAGGGTATTTTGATAAATTGGTGGCATAATTGAACGTAAATGTTCTTCGGGATTGTAAGCGGCATGTATACTTTGTGTAGCAAATTTCATTTATTAATCTCTCTTGATGAATTAAAGGAAGTTGATATTATATATAATAAATGTTTCCGGCAGACTATTAATATTAAATATAGGAAAAAATATGAATAATTACAATAAAATAGCCATTTTATATACTGGTGGTACCATTGGTATGATTGGCACTAATAATGGTTTGGCATCAGATTCTAATCTGCCAGAAAAAGTTGCGTCATTATTAGAAAAATATAAATGGCATAATCAAATTTCTTGGTCTATTGAAGAACAACTAATTGATTCATCTTGTATCACACCACAACACTGGCTAAACTGGCAAAATAAAATTACTCAACTATTTGAAAATTATGATAAAGTAATTGTATTACATGGTACGGATACTATGGCATATAGTGCTGCTTTATTTAATATTCTTTTTACAAATCAAGATAAGTCATTGATTTTTACGGGTTCTCAAAAAACATGGGATGAAAAAAATTCTGATGCAAGTCATAATTTGCTGTGTGCGATTTTAGCAACTGGTATTAACTTTCGTGGCACCGGAATAGTTTTTGCTAATCATTTATTTAATCCGGCATACTGCCGGAAAATATCTACAATTAATAACAACGGATTTGCAGCAATTTTTAAACAACCGTATGCAGAATACACAAAAGGACAATGGCAATTTTTAAGTAAAATTGAAAAACCTACAATACCCAAAAAATTTCAAATACTTAATCCCAATTTACGCATTGCATCTGCATATTTAATGCCAGGATTTTCGCTTGATATTATCAGCGAAATTCTTGAAGAAAATAAATGTGATGCCATGATTTTGCAATCATTTGGTAATGGTAATGTTCCTGATAATAAACGTTTTATTAACGCAGTAAAAAATTTTTGCAATCAAGGAAAAATTATCCTAAATATTAGCCAAAATTTGCACGGTGAAGCATCAACTCGTTATGCACAAAATCAAACAATAAGTAATGCTGGTGCGATTAATGGTGGATTTTTAACCCCAGAAAATGCTTTGGCAAAATTAAATATTGCCTTGTCAGCACAAATGAGTGTTGAAGAAATGCGTGAATATTTACCTAATCGAGTCTTACAAAATAACGACTCTTTGTAGATGAAGCGTGTGTAAATCAAAAACAAGGATTATAGTTTTGCAGGAGTGTCTCTTTGTGATAATTGCTATCAACTAAACTTCTTGTGATATGAGTAAAAAAAATTCAGATAATATGTATTATGTTAAATTTTTTATTATCTAATTTCGTTTGAACATTGTTTTTTGAATGTTTAATAATTTTATAAAGATTCTTCGCAACGCTTACGAATGACGAGTAATGACAAAAATAAAATTAGATTCTTCCACTTCACTGGGTCAGGGTCAGAATGATGGGTTTTTCAAAGGTTTTAATTTACCTCCCATTATCAGATTCTTCTAAACAAGCGATAATCATTAGAAGAAAAGACACTGCAAACATAGCAATTACATCACGAGTATCTTCTACCATAGTTTGATGAAACCATGTATCAAAAAAGAATGAAAAACTAAATATAAAAAAACCACTATAAAATAAAATAAAAAATATAATTCTTGATTTAATTGCAATATCATACGCCCAAGTTTTATGAGGTTCCCAAGTGTTATTTACAGAAGATGTAAAATATTCTCCTTTTTGCGGATTAAAATAGTCAATTAACCAACGATAACGTTGATTAAATGTGACATTTTCACCAAAAAAAGCTCCCATAACACCACGAGGATTATTCCAGATAACGCTACCAATCATTAAAAACACACCTGCTAAACCTAAATAAGGAATACGCAAAAAATGTAAATGTAAATTTAAAAATAATCCAATAAAACTAAATAAACTTAAAACTAATGTAAAACCTGAAACAATAAATCCTATGGTATAAAATATAGGTTGCCAAAAGTCAATATATTTTACTAATTCTTGTGCTTCTAAATAACATTCTTCCTCAAATAATGAATTAGGGATTTTTAAGTTTCTCCATTGATAACGATTAATTAAAAAATGTTGTTTAGCACGATAATTAATAAAAATCAAAAAAGTACTAAACATCATTAAAAATAATGTAAAGTTAATTTCCAATGACATCATTATCAAATATTCCAATCTTTAATTAATTTAAGTCTGCCGGAAGATATTATATCTAATGTAATCTTTTCCGGCAGACTATTTTTTTATACAGCTTCCCAATAATCTATATACAACTGCAATTCCTCTCCGCCTTTCCATAAATTTGCAACAGGACGATATACGATGCGAATATGTTCCGGCAGTGTTTCATTACAACGAAAAATCATTGCTTCAAAAGTATTATTTTCTTTTTGTAAAATTAATTTAAGATGTTCATTTCCTACTGTTTTTTGATTTAATACGTAAAATTCATTACAAAAAATAGGTTCAACAAAGCCCTGCCCCCATACTTGCTCTGATAATTGACGTACTTTATCCAAAGTTAATTCACTATTATCCAAACCGCCATCGGTTCGATATTCTCTAACTAAATCTTCTTGGCAAAGCATTTTATTTACTACTTCTTCGAATGTTTGTTGAAAATCGGCAAAAGCATCTTGATGCAAGGTTAACCCAGCTGCCATAGCATGTCCGCCAAAACGTACAATTAAATCCGGACGAAGCTTATGAACCAAATCTATGGCATCACGCAAATTTAATTGTTCAATACTGCGTCCGCTACCTTTGAGTTGTCCATTTTCACTTCGTGCAAATACAATGGTTGGACGATAGAATTTTTCACGCAACCGCCCTGCTACTATTCCAATAACTCCTTCATGCCAGTTTTCTCCTAAAACGCTGATAGTATATTTTTCATCAGACAATTGAATTTCTGGCATTACTAACGCAGTATCTATCATATTTTTTTCGATTGAACGGCGTTCTTGATTAAGCCTATTTAATTGTTCAGATAAAGCAAAAGCTTCTTCATCATCATCACTTAATAGACAACGTATGCCAATGTCCATGTCATCGATTCTGCCAGCGGCATTTATACGAGGACCGATGAAGAATCCCAAATCATAAGTTCTTGCACGTTGATAATCACGCCGTGAAACTTGAAACAATGCTTTAATTCCACAACACATTTTACCTTTTCTAATTCGGGATAAACCTTGACTTACCAAGATACGATTATTGTGTTCCAAACGCACCACATCGGCGATTGTACCTAATGCTACCAAGTCCAAATATTCAGCCAAATTAACTTCCGGCAGATTATGTTTATTAAAATAATCTTCTTGTCGTAATCTATCTCGAAGAGCAATTAAAACGTAAAACATCACCCCCACACCTGCTAATGATTTACAAGTAAATGGACAATCTGGCTGATTAGGATTTACGATTAAACAATTAGGTAAAGAGTCTGCCGGAAGATGATGATCGGTTACAATCACTTCCAAACCCAAACTATTAGCATGATTAACAGCGTCCACTGCCGCAATGCCATTATCCACAGTCAAAAGTAAATTAGCATTACGAGAATGTGCTTCATCAACCAAAGCAGGAGTAATTCCATAACCATTAGTAAATCGATTAGGAACAAGATAATCTACCACACCACCCATAGCACGAATGCCACGCACAGCAAGAGCACAAGCAGTAGCACCATCGGCATCGTAATCGGCAATCACTATGATATTTTCACGTCTTTTAATTGCCAAACACAAACGCTTTGCAACTTTTTCAATATTTTTTAATTGCTTAAAATGAATTAAATTGGAAAGCTTATTGTCGGCATCAAAAGCATTATTCACTCCACGTGCAGCTAAAAGCCTTGCAGTTAATTCATCAAAACCACTTTGAATTAAATTTTGATATACAGATTCATCAATTGGACGTGTAGAAATATTGGTCATCTTAATTAAAATCTCCCCATAAATTGAGATTTCTTACGCCAAAAACGCCATGTTGAATATTTATTCAATTGCAAGGAATGATATTTTCCAACAATGGATAAACAGGATAGTCTGCCGGAAAGCAATTCATCAAAAGCATTAGATAGAATCTTGCTATCAAATTTTTGGATAAAATCGGCGTAAGAGATTAAACCATCTTGCAAAAGTGCTTGATTAGCCCTACTGCTATACACAGTGATGTTTTTATGTTTATTCATTAAATGTTGAATATCTGTCCAATTAATTTCAGAACAAATAATATTATTTTCATTTTCCGGCAACCAATTGGCATTGCCGATTATGGTATTTGAAGTTTGGGCTACTCCATGTGTATCTTGCCAAAGCCATACTCCGTTAATCGGTGGCAAATTTTTGCGTTCATCGTTATTTTGCGAGAACAATAACATCTGCAATTCTGTTAATAAACGCATTATTTTTGAAGCATCACTTCCTGTAATCCTTATATTAGAATCAACCCGCCCTTCTAAACTCCAAACATCATCAACTTGCCAATTATTTGCATGCAAACCAGTAATAACCCATAAATGCGGACGATATACATGACACTCACAACCATCATTACACAAAAATTGATTTATTTGATTAACCAAACGATGCGCATCAGTCCATGATAATTGCAAAGAATCACCATAAAACACCTGCATGGAGTGCATGTCCATAAATTGCGATATGGGGGCAATTAAATGTAGAGAAATATTTTCCGGCAGACTTAAATCTTTACGAATTAACTCTTTTAGACTGTCTGTAAAAGTAAGTGAAACCAATGAATTTTTAACTAAATTTTTTTGGGCAAAACGCATACATTTTTCCAAAGTAGGCACTTGCAAATGAGGTAAAGTCTGCCGGAAAGCTACAAATTCATCAGGCAATTCCCAACCGTCTAATATAAATGTTAGTTTTTGCATCTTTTTAATTGACCATCAAATCAAACAGAGATTGCTTGGCAAAAACAATCTCTGTTGTTTATCGCAAGATTACAAGGCTATTCGCTACCGATTTTCTGATGTCCTTTTTGCACCTTAACTGTGCGTTGCAAATAACGATAATAATCGCTTAAATTAGAAGCTGCATTTTTCTGTGCCAACTGCATTTTTAACATTACTTTTTGTTGTTCACTAAACGCTGTTTCTTCAATTGAATTAACTCTCATCAAAGTTACTACTGGCATGCTGTGAAACATTAAAAAAACAGGTTTACCATCTTCTGGTTTAGCGTATAAAACTTGTTTTAAATCATCAGGTGTGTGTATACCTAATTGTTCTAATACGAATGGCATTTCAGGTTGCCACTTCACTTCAACATCTTCGCCCTTTTGCAATTTATCCAAAATATTTTGTGCATCTTCCTGTGCTAATTGACGAGCTTTTTGAGAACGGAAATCTTGCTCAATAGTAGCTTTAATATCGTCAAGATTAGGAGATTCCTCTTCTCTAATTTCAACAACACGCACCACCCACAAAGCATCATCAGCTTCAATCACATCAGAATTATTGCCTTGACGCAACACATCATCTACAAATAACTCATCAGATAATTTTTCCGGCAGACTTATATTTTCCAACTCACCCTTTGATACCCATTGTGTTTGATGTGAAACTGATACCCCAGCTACTTTGGCTGCTGCATCTAAATTTTTACTTTCATTAAAAGCAGTTTCGGCAAGATTATCCTTCATAATCAATAAAGCACGTTTTGCCTTGTCCAATTTCAACTGATTACGTAAGTCTTCTTTTATAGCATTATCAGTTTCAGCTTCCTTAATATTGAATTTAGATAAAGCCATTTGCATTTCTTCATCACTAATAGTCTGCTTATCTGCCAAATCAGTTGCTGCAACCTTGACATAGTCAAACTTAACTGCCAATGGCTTTTTATAATGTTCCTGATTTTCAAGATAGAATTTTTCAATATCAGCATCATTTACATCGATTTTTTTGACGTAATCTTCATCTTTAAACATAGCTATTTGTACTTTGCGAACAGCACCAGCAATTTTTGCCATCTGTTCTACTTGAATATCTGCAACTGGTGTGGTCTCATCGAATAAAGTAGATATACCTTTTACATAAACATCTTTACGTAGAGTATCTAAAAACATACTCTCACTCATATTGATGCCTTGCAAAAACTCATTAAATTTCTTCTGACTAAACACTCCGTCCTCATGAAATATTTTTTCATTCATGATGATATTTTTTAACTGTTCTTGATTAGCAGAAACACCTAAACTACGAGCACCGCTAATCAAATACGCTTGTTGCAATAGTGCTTCATATACTTGTTTTTGAGTTTGTACATCAGCTGGCATTTGATTAGTACGAATCATACGATCAACATCTTGTTGAGTAATCGTCTGATCATTAATTTTGGCAATATAGTCGCCACCAGCTTGTGAAAAAGAATGAGCTGTAAATGTAACAAAGCTCAATGCAATTAAAATCAATAAAATTTTGAAGAAACCGCGATGTTTCTCGACAATATCAAACATGATTCCATGTTCTCCTAAATATAAAACAAACCGTGTATTGTACTACACAAAAAGGCAGACCGAAGTCTGCCTTTTTGATTTAATTTAACAATGAATGAATTATCTTTTCTTCTTAGAAGAAGCAACAACATCTTTCAATGTTTTACCAGCACGGAATTTAGGTGCTTTAGAAGCCTTAATTTTGATAGGCTCACCTGTTTTAGGATTACGACCTGTACGTGCTGCACGCTCACCTACATAAAAAGTACCGAAACCAACCAAGGTTACGGTATCGCCTTTTTTCAAGGTATCGGTTACAGCTTTAATCACACCATCTAATGCACGACCTGCTGCTGCTTTGGAAATTTCAGCTTCAGCCGCAACTGCTTCGATAAGTTCAGATTTATTCATTTTGTCTCCCTTTCTGTTGGAGAAAATTTTAACAAAACCTCTGCAACAAACTTATTGCAGAGATACTTTCAGATAAAACTTACAGGCTTTTTATAGCAATCATCGAAGAGTTGTGTCAAGCAACAAATAAAATGATATTGGTGATATTTGACTTATATCATATATTTCGTTGCAAATAAGAGACATGATTACTACTTTGATACAACATATATTTAACAATTTTTCCGGCAGACTCACTTCTGATAAGGGTTTTCCAAATTTTCTATGAGTTGTTGTAAAAAATCACGTATTTGCTGTTCGCTACACCCCATCAATAAAGCATCCTCAAAGGCATCTTGTGCCATTTGTTGTAATTCTGTCATATTGTCTTGCATCACTTTTATCTTTTCAGTACAAGCGATGGTGTTGCCTTTATCATCACACCATTTAGGGAAAATCAGCAGTGGCACGTTTTTTATTCCTTTATTTATTGGATAACTTGATAGAACGACTATTGGGATTAACACGACGAGCACCAGCGTATGATTTGGTGTAATAAGGTCTATCTAAATTTTGAATTTCAATATCTTTGCCGGTACGTGGTGCATGAATAAATTTATTATTACCAATATACATACCAACATGGTTAATCCGCTTGCCATTACGAGCAAAAAATACTAAATCGCCAGGTTGTAACTGTGATTTTTCAACTGGATAACCAACTTTTGCCATTTCAGCAGAAGTTCGAGGTAAATCTATACTCAAAGCTTGTCTAAAAATATATTGAATAAAACCACTACAATCCATGCCATTGACCGGACTTGAACCTCCAAAACGATAAGAAACCCCCAACAGGCTCATGGCATTCATTACCAAATCATCAGCATGTTGTTTATTGGTGGCAACATTATCAGTATTTGAAGCACGTCGTGCAGTTTTAATCTCTTCTTGTTCTTGAATTTCTCTAATTTTATTGCCTAATAAGTCAGGGGCTTCTGTAACTTGTTTAGGTTTTGCTTGTGATTGTGTTTGAGCTTGAATATTGCTCTTTTTAGATGTGTTAGAAGATTTGCTATTTTTAGCTTTGGTGCTTTTTTTACTCGAATCTTTTTGCTTACTCTTGTTATTACTTTTGGCAGAAGTTTTTTTAGTACTTTTTGCCTTTTTAGTGTTATTAGTGGATTTTTTTTGAGTAGTTTTTTTAGCAGTTGTGTTTTTTTTAGTACTCTTATTAAGAGTATTTTTTTTCGTAGCGGTGGTTTTTTGTGTTTTTTTTGCAGGTGCAGCAGACACAACGGTAGGTGTTGTCGCAAGAAACAACACGCTAACTACAATACTTAAAATGTTACACAGTATATTTTTTAGATTCATTTTTTATTAACTTCTTGTACTAAATTCTATTTCTACCTAATGAGATTATAAACATTATAAATGAAAACAATTGCACTTCAAACTGACACAAAATGACGCAAAAAGTTCACATTTATTCTGATACCCACCATGTTTTAATTGCCCAAGACAAGCCATGATAATAGCGTGGCAGACGTTGTGGATAACGCAAATTATTACGAAAAATCATACGAATACTATCACTATACCAATTAGGAACAACTATATATTGGCTACGTAATACGCGATCTAATGCCCGTGATGCTGCTACCAATTCTTCTCGATTTTTAGAAGCAACAAAATACGGCAAAATACTTTCGATTGCAGGATTGCAAATTCCAGAATAGTTATGCGTTCCATTAGTTTTAGCAGCATTACAACTGTGAAAATTGTATTGTTCATTGCCAGGACTTTGGGAGTTGGAGTAATTTACAATGGTTATATCGTAATCAAATTCATTTAATCTTTTTTGAAACAATGCCGCATCGATTACTCGAATATTGAGGGTGATACCAATTTTTTTCAAATCCCTACGCCATTTTGCTGTAACTCGTTCAAATGTTTTTGAATATGTAAGAAATTCCAATTCAACTTTCTGATTATTTTTATCAATTAAATATCCATTACGATAGCGGTAGCCATTTTCTTCCAACAGTGCTCTGGCACGTAACAAATTAGGACGAATGCCGCGTTTATTATCTGTTGTAGGAGGATTAATTGCAGGGGTAGTTAGTATTTCTGCTGATAATTTATCTTTTATTGTTTGCAAAATCTCATATTCTTTGCCTTCCGGCAGACCTTGTGCAGCAAGTTCGGTATTGGTAAAAAAGCTGTTATCTCGTTTATATAATCCGTAAAACAACTGTCTATTTACCGATTCAAAATCAAAAGCTTCAATCAAAGCTATTCTTAACGCTTTACTTTGCAATAAAGGACGGCGTAAATTCATTACAAAGCCTTGCATTCCTGCGTTATTTTCATGTGAGAACGTTTTGCGGATTAATCCTCGTTTATCTAATACATTATCTGAATATGCTCTTGCCCAAAGACGTGCCACATTTTCTTCAAGCACATCAAATTCTCCGGCTTTTAATGCTTCAACTCTGGCAGTTTCATCTTGATAGTATTTAAGACGCACTGTATCAAAATTAAACATGCCACGTCGTGTTGGTAGATTTTTTGCCCAATATTGTTTATCTCGTGCAAATTCACTTAATCTTCCCATTAAAATGCGTTGAACTTTGTATGGTCCAGAACCAATTGCTTGGGCATTGCCATCTTTTAATCCATTAGGAAAGCTTTTATGAGAAAAAATCGGCAATTGCCCTAAAATCAAATGAAGTTCAGAGTTTTTTTCCTTAAAATTAAATTGTACGGTTTGATTGTCTATGATTTGTACGTTTTTTACTCCTCCCCAGTAAAGACGATAAAAAGGCGTTGCCGCAGGGTCTTGGGTTAAGGTTTGAAATGAATACACAATATCGCGTGCTTCTACTTTGTCGCCATTGTGAAAACGTGCATCGGGATTAATATGAAATCGCACCGATAATTCATCTTTTGATAGAGAAATATCGTCTGCAATCAAACCATAAACCGAAAAAGCTTCATCATCACTTTGTTCCATTAGAGTATCCAAAGTAAGCATAGAAATGCCTGCCTCATGATCTCCTTTTAAGGAAAATGAATTAAGTGAATCAAAACTTCCTGTCATAGGAATGGTTAATACCCCACCTTTTGGTGCATCTGGATTTACATAATCAAAATGAGAAAAATTATTTTTATATTTAGGCTTATCCCCTAATGCAACTCCAAAATCGGCGTATGAAACTTGCAAATATAAACACAATAATAAAAAATAAATTAAACGTTTCACAATTTAATCTTTCCGGCAGACTATTAATCATCAATAAAAACGACAGATTTTGGATTATCTGTCGTTTTTTATACATTTGATAAATGTTATTTACCTTCTTTGGGATCTGGCAAAATTGTAGTATTTTCTACTGCAACAGCTTTCCATCTATCATGACCCTTGAATAGAAAAGTTGCAGAATTTTCAGTTAAATCAACATACTTAAAACGCTCTTTGTTGCCTTCGGCATCAGTGAAAACACTGCCGGAAGAGCTAGTATTTTCCTTGATTTTCAAATCGCCTTTTTCATAAGCGTAAAAAGCATTAGGATTTAAATTATTTTCCTTGCAATAATCATCAGAATATTTCATAGCAGCGGTGTATTTGCTTCTTTTGGTTAAATCCCATAAAAACTCCGTACCAGTATCATTGCTGATAATCCATTGACGATAAATGGTAACAACTACTTCTTTTTTCTTTTTACGACCTAAAAAGCCATCCTCACCACAGGCAGTTAAATTCAACACTATCAAAATTGCAGTGAATAACAATATTATCTTTTTCATATAAAATTCTCCTTGTTAGTGTTTTTTGTTAAATACTTAAACACTCAACCCCAATACAATACGCAAAATGCGGCGGACGGGTTCGGCTGCACCCCACAGTAACTGGTCGCCTACGGTAAAGGCACTGATGTATTCACCGCCCATACCGAGTTTGCGAATTCTGCCCACTGGCACGGTGAGCGTGCCTGTAACTGCGGCTGGGGTTAGGTCGTGAATGGACGCTTCTTTTTCGTTTGGCACGACTTTTACCCAGTTGTTAGCGTTTGCCAACAGGCTTTCAATTTCTGCCACTGGCAAGTCTTTTTTCAGTTTCAGCGTAATCGCTTGGCTGTGGCAACGCATCGCACCCACGCGTACGCATAAACCGTCAATCACAATCGGTTTGTCGCTTTT
>JAFWUA010000121.1 GCA_017518785.1 Neisseriaceae bacterium | reverse complement strand
TTTTTGTGATTTTTTATTTTTATCGTCTATCAAATTATGTGCAAGGATTTCTCCTTGATAAACAGGCTCTTTTTGATAACCTGTATTTTCAACAACAAAACCCATCAGTGCATCATCTTCGTCAAACTGACTTGTTTTTGATGCACAAGCGGACAATAGAAATAAAAACAATATATATTTCAATAAATTATCAGATATATAACGCATTATTATTTGGGCATTTACATGCTATTTATGTACAGGTGACGTATATGTTACGTTACTCATCATATTTAGACAAGGAAATGACGTTTTTTTGTAGAATTAGGCTACAATTTTGTTGCCTAAATTTAATCAACATATTTAATTTGAAAGATTACTACTTATGAAAACTATTGGAATTATCGGTGGAATGAGTTGGGAAAGTACCACAACATACTATCAACTTATCAATCAAGAAATAAAAAAACGTTTAGGCGGATTACATTCTGCCAAGATTATTTTAGTAAGCGTTGATTTTCATGAAATTGAACAGTGTCAAAGCAGTGGCGATTGGGAACGTGCAGGCGAAATTTTGGCACAAGCTGCACAAAGTTTACAAAAAGCAGGTGCAGATTTTATCGTGATTGCAACTAATACTATGCACAAGGTTGTACCAATAATAGAAAAAAAAATCCAGTGTCCTGTTTTGCATATTGTAGATGCAACTGCTAATGTCTTAAAAAATTCACATATCAATCGCATTGCACTATTGGGCACGTCTTACACTATGAAACAAGATTTTTATAAAGACAGATTACTTTCCAATGGTATTGAAGTTATAATTCCAAGTGATGATAAAATTGAGTTAATAAACAACATCATTTACAATGAATTATGCGTAGGAATCAATCTTGACTCTTCACGCAAAGAATTTGTGCACATAATAGAAAATCTGGCAAATAATGGAGCACAAGCTGTAATTTTAGGCTGTACTGAAATTGGTCTTTTAATCACAAATAAAGATACAAAATTGCCTGTTTTTGATACAACAAAAATTCACGCAATAGCAGCTGTTGATTATGCTTTGAGTTAAAATAGTCTGCCGGAAAGCAATTTAATAACTTCTATAACATATTAGAACACAAGGATTACGATGAAATCTCTAACCAACCATTTTCTGATTGCCATGCCTAAAATTAATGATTCTCTTTTTAGTGGGAGTTTAGTTTATCTTTGTGGGCACAATGATGATGGAGCGGTTGGAGTGATTATCAACAAACCTTCTTCGGTTCGCATGAATCAATTATTTGAAGCAATAGACATTGAAACTCCTAAACGTTTTTCCGAACGCTGGGTGTTATTGGGTGGTCCGATGCAGATTGATAGAGGTTTCTTTGTACATACTCCTGTTGGCAAATGGCAAAGCAGCATCATTGTTAATGATGATATTGCCATAACCAGTTCACGCGACATTATCACAGGTTTAAGCGAAGATGTTGATGAAACCATCAAGACTTTTGCCACTATTGGTTATTCAAACTGGATAGCAGGACAATTAGAAAAAGAAATTGAATCAGACCAATGGTTAGTTGTTCCATCTGATATGAAAATTTTATTTGATCTTCCTATTTTTCGCCGTTATGACGCTGCTCTACAAAAATTAGGCATTAGTGCGGCACATCTTTCAGCTGAAACTGGTCATGCTTAATCTTTCCGGCAGTGTTTTAGCATTTGATTTTGGTGAGGCACGAATTGGCATAGCACAAGGGCATACTTCTCTTGCAATTGCACATCCTCTTACCACAATTACAGGGCGTAATAATCAAGAAAAACTCGATAAAATTTCACAAATCATCAATGAATGGAAACCTAATTTTTTAGTAGTAGGATTACCAACTTACACCGATGGCACGGAACATGAAACAACTGCATTGGCAAGGCGTTTTGCATTGCGACTTAATCACCGTTTTTCTTTGCCAGTTGCTTTGGTTGATGAGCGTTTAACTTCGGTGCTTGCTGAAAATTTGCTAACTCAAAGCAACACATTCGGTAAAAAACGTAAAGCAGCATTAGACCCTGTGGCTGCAATGGCTATTTTGGAAACATTTTTTCAAGCAGGTGCACAGGAAGTAATTGCTTAACTTCTACATAAATTTAATAAGTCTGCCGGAAAAATATTGTATATATTGTATAAACTTTCCGGCAGTGTTTATCTTTTCCGGCAGTATTTACCTTTTCCGGCAGTATTTACCTTTTCCGGCAGTATATTGGTAAAGTTGGTGGGTCTTTCGACCCACCCTACCACGTTTCTTTTTTGAGACTCCTGCAAAACTCGATTTTTTCTATTACTCGTCATTCTGAGCGTAGCGAAGAATCTTTATAAACAATAGGTTATATTCTTCATTTCACTTCGTGAAATTCAGAATGACGAGTTTTGCAGGGGTCTCTTTTTATGTAAGGTTTTACAAAGGGTTCAATCACAAAAAAAGCGTTCCTAATGGAACGCTTTGGTTTTATACAATTTAAGCAATTATACAACTCAATAAAATTACCACAAAAAGCCAGCACCAACACCTGCACCGAAACGTTTTTTGGAGTTTCCGGTAGCAGTGGCTTTAAATATCCACGCACCATTATCGGAAATTGTAGATAAGCCAATCGCATAACCTGTTTGACCATTATAAGTACCACCGCCAATGGCTATCAAATTTTTACCAGGCAAATATGATTGTGGCATAGAAGCAACGGCAATAGCAGCAGCAGCAGCAGCATCAGCTTGTTTAGAGACTGCATTAATATGATTATTCACATCATCAATAGCTTGTCTCAATTGCCCTACATTCACTGCATCGGTATCAGCTGTGCCTGCTGCTACATTATGAATTTGGTTTCCACCTATATCCACATTAGAATTAGGATTAATCGCAAAATTATTTACAGTAGTATTACCTTCAACATTTAAATCACCCTCAACATTAATATCGCGAGTTGTTGCAATAGTATAGTTGTTAGGACCATTTTTAGTAACTTGAATATTGTTACCGGCATTAATTGAAACATCATTATTGATAATAGTAGTACCACCACTTGGTTTAAGTTTTTGCACTACGTAATATAATTGTGAACCATTAATTGCATCTGTAGATTCTTCGCTAATTAAACCTGCTGCTACATTTTGAATACGGCGTTCAGATCCAACATCACCCACAGAAACCACGCCCACAGGGGTAGCACCTGCAAATTTAAGGGAATTTGCTTCAATTGCTAAACCTGCTGGATTACCACCTGCATCGATAAAATAAATATCTTCGGCATTTGTAGCGTAAGTTTGTTTACCAGCAGTTGAACCCTTATCTTCTGTAATTTTATTACTAGTATCATATTGAGCTTGAGTTTTAACATAAGCTGCGTAATCACCCAAGAAAACTGATCTTGAAGCTGTTTTAGTAATATTGTTGCCAAAAGCAAATACATTCTCAATTTCACCAGCACTATTATTGCCAAGTATATTGCCATTACCCAAAGAATATGAAGTCTTTGCAGCAACAACACTTTTGTAGCCTAATGCACCACTATTTTTAGTTAAAACAAGATTTTCTTGACCAACAGCAGTAGAAGCATCTTCTAAAACAGCATTTTTAGGACCTAATGCAACGGAGTCTGCTCCTTTTTTATCGGCAGCAACTCCTTGCTTTCCTGTAATATCTTTGGCTGGATCGCCATTAACCTCTGATTTATATGATGATTCATATATTGTTGTTGAGGATAAATCAATCTCTCCACCCACCTGTGAACCAGAACCCATAGCAATCGCACGTTTAGCACCGTCAGCAACTTGGGCTGCTTTAACATAACTGTCAACGTCAACGGTAGCTATGGTTGAAGGATAATAATCATTGCCTCCATCTGTTACATCGGCACTTGCTCCACCCAAAGCAATTGCACCATCTGCACCTTCTCCAACAGTTGCACCAGTGCTTTCAGCGTCTTTTTTCCAACCATTATCGTAATATGAAGTTTTGGCATCACCACCCGTATAATATGTATATGATATACCGCCACCCATAGCCACAGAATTTCTCGACTTCACATGACTACCTGTACCTATGGCAACAGAATCATTTACATTAGTATCAGTCTGTACATCACCCGTTTTCGAAGAAGCAATAGCTCGGTCGCCAATAACAATTGAACCTTGACCACCTGCACGAGCACCTTTATGTGGTTCATTCAATTCGGTGCTTCCAGTTCCCAAAGCAAATGATCTTTCACCAGTGGCATCTGTACTAAACCCCATAGCCA
>JAFWUA010000120.1 GCA_017518785.1 Neisseriaceae bacterium | reverse complement strand
TGCCGGAAAGGTTGTGTAGATACTTTCCGGCAGACTCTTTTTCATCTATTGCATCACATAAGATACTCCTGCAAAACTCGATTTTTTCTATTACTCGTCATTTTGAGTGTAGCAAAGAATCTTTATAAACAATAAGTTATATTCTTCTTTTCACTTCGTGAAATGAAGAATGACGAGTTTTGCAGGAGTCTCCGTAAGGAGGGGGCATTTGTAGTCAATCAAAATTTTTTTAAAAGATAATTAACTGATTTTTTAATATTTTTTATTTCAACATCTCGGATTAAATGGTTGTTATAAGAATGCCAAGCTACGATGTTACATTTTCAAAAGATTTGAATTTTGCAGAAATTTTCACAATGCTTTCACCCTCTTTTTATACGTGATTTTGCTATGCAAAATAGTAGAAAATATGTAAAAATTGCAGCTGTTGAAATCAATCTTTTGCTTTTAGATTTTTAAGTAATCGGCAAGAAAGGGTAATCATTATGAAAATGCGAAAACTATGCTTATCGCTCGGTATGGCATTAAGTTTGGTTGCGTGTAGCAATGAATTGGATCGAGATGTTTCCCAAATACCTACCGCACAGTTGGGTGCTGTTGTCAGCAGTATCGACACGAATCCTTACTTTCAAAGTATGTATAAATCATTTCAAGACACTGCCTCTGAAAATTCACAATTAAATTTGCAATTGGAAGTATCAAAAGATAACCAAGAATTGCAAAATAGCCAAATTGAAGCAATGCTTAACAGTGGCGTTAAAGCATTGGTCATTAACTTGGCAGACACCAAAGTTGGTCCTGAATTAGCAATGAAAATGTGCAATCGTCGTGTTCCTGTAATTTATATTAACAGAAGTCCAGGTGCAAAAGCGTTACAAGAATGTGATATTGCCTATTTTGTTGGTTCAGACGATTATCAAGCAGGCATGTTACAAGCCCAACTTGTGTTAGAAAACTGGAATGAACACCCTGAATGGGATAAAAACGGCGATGGTAAAATTCAGGTTGCCGTTTTGGAGGGTAATCCTGCTATTCATTCAGCAAAAATTCGTGCAAACTGGGCTATTTCTTCCTTGAAATTTGCTCCTGAAAGAGGTTTGGGTTCAGAGGGTGTTGATGTCGTTTTCCAAGAGACCGCTCGATACAGTTTCGATGTTGCCAAAGAAGTGGTAGGTAAATGGTTAGATTCTCCTGATTTCAACAAAGTGGAAGTCATTTTGGCAGGTAACGACAATATGGCAATGGGTGCAGGTGAAACATTAGAAGCCGCCAATAAAAAAGTACCCATTTTTGGCATTGACGGTTTACCCCAAGCCCAAGAAGCCATTCGACAAGGTCGTGTTTATGCCACCATTTTGAATGACGCAGATACACAAGCACGAATAGCCTTGCGTATGGCTGCCAATATTGCCAATGAACGTCCGGCTACAGAAGGGGTTTATTTTGATATGGACGAGAGTGGTACTATTTCCATTCCATTAAAACGAATCGAAGGTTTATAAAAGGGGTACGATGATGGTTGACAAAATCAAAAGAAAATCCAGTAGTGCAGGCACACGTGGTAAATATATACCATTGATTCTATCCGTTGCTGCTTTTTTGGTGCTAATCGCATTCCTATCTGCAACAACCTACTACTACACCAATAAAATTACCCAAGAAACACAAAAAGTGGCACTTGTGGGTGAGCAAGCCGAAATTTCACAAGAAATTGCACGGATTGCATTCTCGCAGGAATCCTACCTTACCAATGCTGTATATGATGTATACAAAAAAGAAGGTAAGGAAATTAATAAAATTCCATTAGAAGATTTCCCACAAAACACCCTATTCCGCCGTACAGAAATGAAACGTTTGGCAGACCGCTATAACGAAATTCTGCTTCGTTTGGAATACGGCGGTGAAATTGCCGACCGTCAAGGTAATATCATCAATGTAACTCCTGTGCAACTTTCATCAACACGTGCTAATGTGGAATCTGCACGTCGTATTTGGGACTATTACTATCCATTAATGACTGACTTTGATTTAGAAGCTGAAACCGGTTATTTAACTCGTGATTACGCCACCTATATGATGGAATACACACGGCAATATAATCGAACCTTGCAACGTGATACTGGTCGTGTATCTGCCTTAATTCAAGACTATGTAAATAGATTGCAAAAACAACTAAACCAAATTCAGATGGCTTCTGTTGTGTTGGCTTTGGTACTGTTCTTATTGATGATTTTCGGTACTATCCGTAGTTTGATGGTGAGCGACCGTAAATTGGCAGAACAACGCCGTGAAACTAACCAAATTATGCAAACCATCAATGAAGGTTTGTTCTTGGTGGATAAGAACCTTAACATTGGTAACGAATACTCTGCCCACTTGGAGGAAATTATCGGTCAACGCAATATTGGCGGTAAAAAACTTAACGATGTGTTGGCAAAAATGGTATCCAAAGAAGACATGGAAACTGCCGATGTATTTATCGAACAGTTGTACAGTGAACACGTGGTGGAAGAGCTAATCTCTGACTTGAATCCATTAAATCGCATTGAAGTTAAAATCGATGATTTCTCCGGATATTTTTCAACACGTTACTTGGATTTCAAATTCTCACGCGTTTATCGTGGCGACTCAATTGAGAAAGTGTTAGCTTCTGTATCAGATGTTACTGATGAAGTGTTGCGTGAAGAACGTGCCGAAGAAGAACGCGAACAAAACTCTCGCCAAGTGGAAATGTTGGGTGCGGTATTAAATGTCGATCAACGCATGTTAGAAAACTTTATCGATAGCACCAAACGCCGTATCGATGAAATTAACAACGAATTGCGTCGTCCAGAAAAAACCAAAACTGCACTACAAAACAAAGCACGTAAAATTTATCGTGAAGTACACTCAATGAAAGGTGAAGCATCTGCCTTGAAATTGGATTCCTTTGTGGCTCAATGCGAAGATTTCGAATCCAAAATTAAAGAAGTTCAAGATAGACCAAATATTTCTGGTAACGACTTCTTGGGTATGACTGTGATTTTGGACGAAATGGTTAGCTTAACCGAAGTTATCGACCGCTTAAATGCACGTATTACCGGAGCACGCGTGGTTTCTGCCGATGGTGAAGCTTCAATTGATACTATGCACAAATACTACACTAACTTCGCCAAAGATATTGCTGAACGCAATAGCAAAGAAGTTGTATTGTTATGTGCTGGTATGGACGATAATATTCTGCCAGAAGACAAAAAAGAGATCGTTCAAGATATTGCTGTACAAATGTTGCGTAATGCAATTGTGCATGGTATCGAAAGACCTTTGATTCGCGAAAGAGCTGGAAAACGTGAAGCTGGTAAAATCCAATTAGTTCTCTCTTGCGTTGATGCTAATAATGTTGAATTAATGGTTGAGGACGATGGTGCTGGTTTAGATTTCGAGGCAATACGCTCCAAATTAGTAGAGCGAGGTACATGCTCTCGCGAAGACGCTGCCAAGTTAAGCAAACGTGAATTAGCAGAACACATGTTTGATAGCGGTTTATCAACAGCCAAAGAACATGGTCAAGATGCAGGACGCGGTGTAGGCATGGACATTATCCGTGAGTATATTCGTACATTGAATGGCAAATTGAAAGTAGCTTCTGTGCCTAAACAATACACTCGTTTTTCTGTTGTATTCCCATTGAAGTAATGTTGTGAATTTAAATTTTTTAAAAGGGAAACTATGTTTAGATTAATGATTGTTGATGATTCTAATATTATTAGAAAACGCATCGAACGTAGTATCAATACTATGCAGTTTGAGTTGGTAGCAGTTGCCAGAGATGGTTTGGAAGCTGTTAATATGTTTAAGCAATTCTCTCCGGACGTGGTAACTATGGATTTGACCATGCCAAATATGGACGGTTTGGAATGTATTAAACAATTGCATGAACTAAACCCAATGGCAAATATCTTGGTAGTCTCTGCTCTGTCAGATAAAGCAACAGGTCTATTGGCTATCAAGCACGGTGCTCGTGGATTTATTTGTAAACCGTTTACCGATGAACAGTTGATGGACGCTCTTAACAAACTAATCCAAACCCCTCAAATCAAGAAAAAGAGATAGCATTTATAGCTTTTGTAATTGATATTTCTTTTATAAAACAAACGCAAACTGATGAAGTTTGCGTTTGTTTTTTATTATCAGAAAGAGACTCTTGCAAAATCCATCATTCTGAATTTCATACAATGAAACGAAGAATATAATTTATTGTTTTGTAAATATTTTTTCTTTGCTCAAAATGACGAGTAATGAAAAAATTGGGTTTTGCAGGAGTCTCTAACTATGAGAGACTCCTGCAAAATTCGTCATTCTGAATTTCACGAAGTGAAATGAAGAATCTAACTTATTGTTTATAAAGATTCTTCACTACGATCAGAATGACGAGTAATAGAAACAATCAAGTTTTGCTGGAGTCTTTAACAAGCAATTAGATTTTTAATTTTCCGTAGAAAAATTAAAAATGATAAGTTTTGCGTGGGTTTCGGCTATAGTATGATATAACTCATATTAATCTTTCCGGCAGACTTATTGTCAAAGCTCTACACATGATTTACATCCTTATTTTTACATAATTTACGATGGTAATTTAAAATTAACATAGTCAAAAATGTAGCTAACGTTCCACCTATTCCCCATGTAATATTGATTTTTTCATAATTTAGAATTGTTCCTGGAATAAATAAAGATAATAAATGTAACATCGAATATACAATCAACATACCTGATAACAGGGAAAAAATAAGTCGTTGTAATAATGTGTTACACTTATATTCAAGGATAAATGAAAAAATAAAGGATTGAATCCCACCAAAAATTAAAGCAGAAATACCGCCCATACAAAACAATACAATAACCGCAAAAATAGATGGTGCTGTATCCAACATATCACTTTTTACAGAATAAATAAAAAAAGAAATACAAGTCATTATGATAGGGACACTAATCGTACCTAAAATCACTCTTTTACGCTTATGTTTTGGCAATTCTTGATAATCTTCACGAAGTCCAAAATCATTAGATTCAGGCGGTGCATACGGATTATTTTTCATGATGTTAATCGGCTATAAGTTTATGTAAGTTTAAGTTGTTGCCATGCTATGCACCATTGGCAATAAATATAATTTGGCAATTAAAAATAAAAAAAGCCCAAGAAATCCAGCAATAATGCCCCATTTGCCTTTTTTACGTGCATTAGGACAAAAATAGTAAACTGCCAAACTAAAACTAAAAAACAAAGAAGCAACCACCCATACCAAACGTTCGCTTGGATACCGATTTAATGTGTAAGTTTCTGTAAACATGATATACATCTGCCACAACACAGCAAAACCCATTAAAAATATACCCAAAGGTATAAAAATAATTGCTAATAAAAACAAAGTATTTTGCATAAAAAACCTTTTTAAAACTTATTTATAAGCAAACAAAATATGCTCACAAAATACCACCTACCACCTTATACGTCAAACAATAACAGCTCGTAAACGTAGAATATACGGTGATTTAACAGCATATTTTTCCTTCGTATTATTTATCGGTTAAAATCTACGCTTTCCGGTTATAAATTGAGTAAAACTCATGTTGATTCAAACCACACACACACATTTCCAATTATCACGAAACGATAATCTATTAGATAAATTAGAAGCAACAGGACATGATGTTTCTTACCAATGTCGCAATGGCTATTGTGGTGCATGTCGCATAAAAATGCTTTCCGGCAGTGTTTCGTATGCCAAGCAACCATTAGCTATGATAGGAAAAGATGAGATTCTTCCTTGCTGTTGCCAAGTTCAAGAACCATTAAAATTAGATATCGCTTTGCGTAGCGAACAACAAGACCTATTTATTGAAGAATTATTCGACAAATAAACAACATTTTTACAACATAATTTATGTTTTTAAATTTACATATCAATTTGTTTTTATTTTAATTTTATTAAAAAATTTTAATATCCAATTTTTAAACTAATAATAAAACACAAGAAAACAGTATGTTAAATACTGATAATTCATCTACAATCAAAGTCGTTGGGCATCGTTGGTTTTTTAGCAGTCCTCCTTTCTGCTTACACATTTCGCCCCCAGTGGTGTCCGACATTTCTCCTCTATTTCTCCTTTCTAAGTTTGCGTGATTTCCTTATAAAGAAATCACGCCTTTTTTTGTTTTTTGCCAAGTTTAAATTTAAGAGACTCATGCAAAATTTATCTTACAGAGACTCCTGCAAAACTCGTCATTCTTCATTTCACGAAGTGAAATGAAGAATCTAACTTATTGAGACTCCTGCAAAACCCATCATTCTGAATTTCACACAGTGAAACGAAGAATATAATTTATTGTTTTGTAAATATTTTTTCTTTGCTCAAAATGACGAGTAATGAAAAAATTGGGTTTTGCAGGAGTCTCAATAAGTCAGATTCTTCATTTCACTTCGTGAAATTCAGAATGACGAGTTTTGCAGGAGTCTCTAAAAATCAATCCATAAAATCATCGGCATATAAATTGCGACACATTAATTCACCACGAACGGAGACTTGTGAATTTAGGCGTAATTCGCAACTACGTAGTTTGTTATATCCATTAAGGCGATAAAATGATATAGAGTTAAGAGATGCGTATAATTTTAGTGTACTTAATTCGTTGTCAAATGTAAGTTTTTCTGCACGGTGTAGCATTGCTGTGCCTAATCCTTTGGAGTGATACATGGGGTGAACGTATAGTGCATCTAATTCCCCATCTTGTAAGTTTAGTTGGAAAAAACCTTGAATTTTTCCTTGATATTCTGTAACCCACAATTCTCTGGTATGCATGGATTTAAGATAGCTATCCACCGATGTATTTGCTAACCATGCTTTTAGGACATTATCATTGTAAAAACCACAGCAGGCAAAGCGGATTGCACATTGATGGACAAAATGAATATCTTGAAAATCCTCTTGCCGTGCTTGACGCAGTTGGTTCAGAACCATAATGCAACCTCACATGCGTGAGATTTCTTTTTGTAGTGCCGAGATATTTTCTTGTCTATCTTTAATCGCACCTTCTAATGCCGCTAAACTTGCTGCATCTTTTTTTGCAGCTTTGCCTGCGGCTAAATTTTTCTGGGCACTGTCAAGAGCTTGTTGTTCGTTAGCTAATTCACGTTGCAAAATGCTTAACCGTCCGTTATCTCGTTTGGATTGCACTTCTGGTTGAACATGTTCGGCAGCTGTGCCACTGCGTGTATTGCGTTTGGCACTTCCGCTTGATGATGGTGGGGTATAGGTGTAGGAGCCACTGTTTGCATACGATTTGTGATCGGCAGAATAAGTGCCAACGTACCCTAATTTTGCTGAACCACAACCTGAACCGGCTTTATTGGTGTATACCGTAATGCCATTGCGTTTGCATTCGTAAACAGCTCCGTTAGCAAATGGTGCTACAAGACATAGGCTAAATAAGCCAAGATACACATACTTCTTCATCTTCAAAAAACCTTCTTAATACTGGCGACGTTCTACTTTTTGGCGTGCTTTTTTTACATCATCTTCTAATTTTTGGATACGTTCTTGGTATTTGGCATAGTTGCGTTCTCCGCCTAATCTGGTGTTTTTCCCTTCTTCCAATCTACGTTCTGCTTCTTTTAATTCGGCAAGTGCTTGTTGTCGTCTTGCATCGTTTTGTGGTTGTTTAGAGGAATTAGTAGATGATGAATAGTCATAGCTTGATGAGCTTGGGGTGTTAGATTGGTACGTGTTAATATTGCCCATTTCAACAGGTGTACAATCTGGACGTGCAACAGCTGTGTATTCATGTGAGCCATTTGCAGTAGGACAATTGTAAATAGTGTCCGCAAATATACTGCCACTTAATAATGATAGCGATAAAAATAGTATGTTTTTGATTGAGTTCATTTTAAACACTCCAATTATTTAATTGTTTGTCGAATTTGCTCTATTTCTTCTTGGGATTGCAACCAACGTTCTTCTGCTTGGTCTATTTTTTGGTTTATTTGTTGTAATTTTTCTATGGTTTCACGTAAAGTTGTTTTATTTTCATCATTATACGCATTTTCGGAACTTAAAAAAGTTTCTGCACGTTTTTTTTCTTGTTGCAATGCTTCAATTATTGTTTCGCATTCTTGAATGATTTTTTGTAATGGTTTGATTTTTCTTGATATTTCTTGCCTAATTTCGGCTTCTTTGCGTTTATCACGTTTATGATGCGATTGGGAAATTTGTGGGTTTTGGGAGTCTTTTGTTTTGAGATGTAGATTGCGATACTCTTCTAAATTTCCATCAAATACAACAAGATGTCCATCTTTGATTACAATGAAATTATCGCATACGGTTTCTAATAAGCTTCTGTCATGCGATACCAATAATAGTGCCCCATCAAAGCTTTGTAGGGCAATGGTTAGGGCATAACGCATGTCTAAATCAAGATGGTTGGTAGGTTCGTCTAATAAAAGTAAATTGGGGCGACTCCATACTAATAATGCCAAAGATAGTCTTGCTTTTTCTCCGCCAGAAAAGGGTGCGATTGGTGAGGTTGCCATATTGTTGCTAAATGCAAATTGCCCTAAAAAGTTGCGTATTTCTTGTTCACGTGTTTCTGGCGAGATGTGTCGGATATGTTGAATGGGAGTCCAGTCTTCACGCAATCCATCTAATTGATGTTGGGCAAAATAGCCAATTTTTAATTTGTTATCATGGTGAAGTCTGCCGGAAATAGGAGGGAGTGTGCCAACTAATGTTTTGATTAGAGTACTTTTGCCACTGCCATTTACTCCTAATAAGCCGTAGCGTCCGCCGGCTTCCAAAGATAGCTTAATTTTGCTTACGATTGGGTGATTTTGTTCATAGCCTATATCGGCTTCAATTAAGCGAATTGGAAAATCTGGTAAAAAGTCTGGCGTTTTAAATTCAAATGAAAATCCATCATCAATATGAGATGGTGAAATTTTTTCCAATTTCTCTAATGCCTTAATGCGACTTTGAGCTTGACGTGCTTTGGTGGCTTTGGCACGAAAGCGATCGATAAATGATTGTAAATGTTTGATTTGTGCTTGTTGTTTGGCGTAAGCTGCTGCTTGATGAGATAGGCGAATTGCTCTTTCTTGCTGATAAAAATCGTAATTGCCACCGTAAATTGTGAGCTTTTTATTTGATAATTCAACTGTTTGTTTGGTGGTGGCGTTTAAGAAATCTCTATCATGTGAAATAATCAAAAGAGTAGTATTAATGCTATTGAGATAGTTTTCTAACCATAAAACTGTTTCTAAATCTAAATGGTTGGTAGGTTCATCTAATAATAATAGGTCGGAACGTTGAATTAAAGCTTGAGCTAAATTCAAACGCATACGCCAACCACCGCTAAATGTTTTAACTGGACGAGTTTGTTCTTCGGTAGAAAAACCTAATCCAGATAATAATTTGCCAACACGTGCTACGGCATCGTATGCACCAATTTCTTCTAATGCAAGATGAGCATTGGCAATTGCTATACCATCTGATGTTTTTTGTGCGTCTATTAGTGCTTGTTTTGTAATTTGTAACTGCGTATCTGCGGATAATACGTAATCTATTGCAGATAATGGTGATGATGGTGTTTCTTGACGTACTGTGGCAATTTTCCATGTTTCCGGCAGACTTATTTCTCCCTCATCTGGTAATAAATCGCCACAAATTAAGGCAAATAAAGATGATTTCCCACAACCATTCTTACCTACTAAACCGATTTTTTGATTAGGATAAACTGCCAAAGAGGCATCTTCAAACAAAGATTTATTGCCACGTTGCAAATACAAATTACGAATATCTAACATTGGTGCATTAATTACTTAAATTCATTGAGAAAATTTTGCAACATTGTCAGCCCATGTTCGGTTAATAGTGCTTCTGGGTGAAATTGGACGCTTTCGATTGGCATGGTGTGATGGCGTAATCCCATGATTTCTCCATCATCTGTCCATGCACTGATTTTTAATGAACCAGGTAGAGAAGAGCGTTCTATTGATAAACTATGGTAACGGGTACAAGAAACAGGATTTGGAACACCGGTAAACATGCCACGTCCATTGTGATGGACTAATGAATTTTTACCGTGCATCAGCGTTTGAGCACATACCACCTTGCCACCAAATGCTTCACCAATCGCTTGATGTCCCAAACAAATTCCTAATATCGGAATTTTTCCGGCAAAGGTGCGAATTGCAGAAAGTGATATTCCAGCGGCAGATGGAGCACAGGGACCAGGTCCGATAACTAAATATTGCGGTGAAATTTCGGCAATTTTGGCACAATCAATCTCATCATTGCGATATACCGCAACTTCTTGTCCTAATTGTGCTAAATATTGCACGATGTTGTAAGTAAAGCTATCGTAATTATCGATTAGTAATAGCATTTTATTATCACTTTATAATCAATTAAACCTACCTATTATGCCGTTTTTCTCACCATTACGAAAGATTTTATGATAGATACGTTTCATATTAAAATTAACAGGTTTCTGGTAACGCAAAAATGGGACTTCAAAAATGACTAAAATCCAGCAAATTGCCACTCATATCCGCAAAATACCCAATTATCCCAAAAAAGGCATTTTGTTTTACGACATAACCACAGCCTTGCAAGATGCAACAACTTTTCAATCAATCATCGATTTATTGCACGAAAATTTTGCAGGACAAAAAATAGATGTTGTAGCCAGCTTGGAAGCACGTGGATTTATTTTGGGTGCTGCATTGGCGTATAAATTGGGCGTTGGTTTTATTCCGATTCGTAAAAAAGGTAAGTTGCCATCAACCACTTTAAGCGAGGATTATGAATTGGAATACGGCAGTGCTACTTTGGAAATTCATGCCGATGCGATTGCCAGAGGACAAAGAGTGTTGCTGTGCGATGATTTAGTAGCTACCGGCGGCACTATGATAGCAGGTGCAAATTTAATCCGCAGTGCAGGAGGAATAGTTGCGGCTGCTTGTTCTTTAATTGAATTTTCTGATATGGACGGTGCTAATAAGGTTAGAAATGCGGGCATTGATTTATTCTCATTAGTGCAGGCTTTGGGGGATATGCCTCGTTATAATATATAGTTGATGTTAATTTAATAACACTGCCGGAAAGTTGAATAAATAAAACCTTTTCCGGCAGACTTTTCAATTTACAAGAGGAAATAACAATTGAAACCACAAATGAGTTTAATTTACATAGCTTGTGTAGTAATTATTTTGGCAGGATTAAAAGCTGCATCTTCGGTGAATGTGCCATTTTTATTAGCAATTTTTATTGCAATCGTTATTTCACCTGCAATGTTATATATGCAGAAATTGAAAATAGGGCGTTTGTTTTCATTTTTAATTGTAACCGTATTATTTTTATCAATATTAGCATTTTTAGGAAATATAATTTTTAATACCATTGCGGAATTTACTGCTAATCTGCCGGAATTACAAAATAGATTTAGAGGTATTACTAATAGTTTTATTCAAAAAGCTAATACTTACGAATTTATTAATATTGATGAGAGTATGATTGGTTTAGATGTAGGAATGGTTGTTAATCAATTTACTACTATCTTGAAAAAAACAGGATTTATTATTTCCAAAGGATTTTTTATTTTCATGATGGTGGCATTTTTTGTATTTGAAAGTAGTATTATGGAAGAAAAAATCAAATACTTATCAAAAATAAATCGTAAAAATGCTGTATTTTTTAATAATTTTATTAAAAACTTGAAAAAATATCTACTGATTAAAACCATTGCATCGATTGCAACCGGTGTTATCATAGGTTTTTTATTATGGGTAGTGGGCGTGCCATACGCACCGTTATGGGGAATTTTGGCATTTATTTTAAATTGTATTCCAACTATCGGTTCGATTATTGCGGTATTACCAACTCTTTTTGTTACATTAAGTAGTATGAGTTTAGGAGTTTCTGTGTGGGTAATACTAATTTATTTATTTGTTAATGTGTTAATTGGAAATATTATTGAACCAAGATTTATGGGACAAGGTTTGGGTATCTCCACATTTGTCGTATTAGTAAGTTTATTATTATGGGGTTTTGTATTTGGTATTGGCGGTCTGTTCCTTGCCATTCCATTAACTATGAGTATTAAAATTGCACTGAAATCTAATCCTGATACAAGATTTTTATCAGTAATGTTAAGCAATAAAGTTTCGCAAAATTATTAAAAACATTGCTTAAAAACTTTCCGGCAGACTATTTTTAGTATATAAAGTAAGTAACAATTTTATACAACTAATTATTTATAGGTATCAAAAAATGAAAAAACTTGGATTACTTTTACCTTTACTGCTTACCGCCTGTGCTGCTACTGATGGTCAAAATACCATTTCGCAGGCAGTTGTTAAGCCATTGTTAGAAAATGAATGTAAAGTGCAGTTAAATAACCGTCAAGAATGGAAGATGGTTTCCCTGATTTTAAGCAATGAAAAAAAGCTTGAAATCGAACAAAAAGTCTGTGGCTGTGTCAGCGAGGAGGGGGTACGAAATATGACGACAGAAAACACAATTGGTTTGGTAAATCCCAATACTCGTGCTCAAACTGCGGCAACTATGGCAACTCAAAGTATTGGCGGTTGTGTTAAACGTTTTATTGTTGATTGATTGGATTAACTTGTTTTTAAAAAACAAAAAACCGAATTTCTGTAATTAAGAAATTCGGTTTTTTATTTATATCAATAGATTATGCCAAAGCGGTTTTAGCTTTTTCTACTAATTGAGCAAATGCGTTTGAATCGAATACAGCGATGTCAGCCAAGACTTTGCGGTCGATTTCGATAGCGGCTTTTTTCAAGCCATTCATAAATTTGCTGTATGACAAACCGTATTGACGTGCAGCGGCATTAATCCGTGCAATCCATAAACGGCGGAATTGGCGTTTACGTTGGCGGCGGTCGCGATAAGCATATTGACCTGCTTTCATTACCGCTTGTTTAGCAACACGATAGACGTTTTTACGGCGACCGCGATAACCTTTTGCTAATGCAAGAACTTTTTTATGGCGTGCTCTTGCGGTTACACCTCTTTTTACGCGTGGCATATTTTCACTCCTTTAATGTTATGCGTAAGGCAACATTTTGTTAATCGAAGCCATATCGCGTTCATTAACCATAGTGGTGCCGCGTAATTGGCGTTTGGTTTTGGTGGTTTTTTTGGTCAGAATGTGGCGTTTGAACGCAAAACTGCGTTTCACGCCGCCATTACCAAGTGCTTTGAAGCGTTTCTTCGCACTGGATTTGGTTTTCATTTTAGGCATTTTGTTATGTCCTATTTGTTTGTTTTAAAATTCGGCAATCAGGTGATTTATATTAAAATACAAATACTTGCAAAACCCATTGCCACTCTTTTGTTAATAACGGTTAAACGGCTTGTTTAACCGTTAAAAATTATTCGTCAGCACCT
>JAFWUA010000008.1 GCA_017518785.1 Neisseriaceae bacterium | reverse complement strand
TTAAGAGATTGAGTACGGTGTATTTTCCTACTGGCAAAATTCAGATGCTTCCGGATAATTGGATTGAAAAATTTAGTTTGAATGAGAAGGAAAAACATCCTTGTGTAAGCATTTATTTTGATATTGATGCTGATGGCAATTTTTCAGAACCATCTCATAAGATTGAAATGGTTTATATTGCTGATAATTTACGCATTCAAGATATATTGCCATATTTTAATCGTGAAACAGGTTGTAATATTGGCGATGAGGAAAAATTTCCTCATCACGCTATTTTGCAGCAATTGTATGTGTGGGCAATTGCATTACAAAAACAACGTGGTAAATATGTGGAAGACGCACCAATTCGTTATGAATATACAGTGGAAGTTGATGAAAATGAATATGTTAGCGTTGTAAAACGCGAAAGAGATTCACCACTTGATATGGTAGTTGGCGAAATGATGATTTTAGCCAATAGCACTTGGGCAAAAATATTGGACACACATGAAGCAAGCGGAATTTTTAGAGTGCAATCGCCGTCAGGCACAGTGCGTATGAGTTCTTTATCTGATGTTCATGATGGTTTAGGTCTGTCGCATTATGCGTGGTGCACCTCCCCTTTGCGACGTGCTGCTGATTATGTCAATCAGCGTCAATTAATAGCACTTATCGATAGCGAACATTATTCACTGCGTTTTCAAAAAAACGATAATGAGCTCTATCTTGTTCTGCGTAATTTTGATGCAACTTACAATGCGTATATTGGTTTCCAACGCAAAATGGAACGCTATTGGAGTTTAATTTGGATTAAGCAAGAAAAAATTACCGAATTATTGGCAACAGTAATTAAAGGAGACTTGGTTAGTATCGAGGGCTTGCCAATAAATGTGCGAGTACTTGGAATGCCAATCGACATTTTACCCAAAGTAAAAGTACGCTTAAAAGTTGGAAATATTGATTTAATGACGCAAATGATTGAACTTCATTATATAAATGTAGCACTATAAAGTCTGAACCTTTTGCAAAACCATATTTTTATAGTTCGTCATTTTGAGCCGAAGCACTGAGCGTAGCGAAGTGGCAAGCGAAGAATCTTTTATAAAAATAACAGATTAAGATTCTTTGTTTTCCTGCGGAAAATTTACGAATGATGGGCTTTGCAAAGGTTTCAGTCTGCCGGAAAGGTTTTTAATATATCTTTCCGGCAGACTTAAAAACCTTTCCGGCAGACTTAAAAACCTTTCCGGCAGTCTTAAAAAACCTTTTCCGGCATACTTAAAACCTTTCTGGTAGTCTTAAACCTTTCTGGTAGTCTTAAACCTTTCCGGCAGGCTTTAATCACACACTTATAAAAAAACACCCACATTGCTGTGGGTGTTTTGGTTTGAGATAAGTAATATCCTAAATGGATTATTTGATACCTCTGTGTTCTTCGGAGTGTTTCAGGAACTCTTCGATAATTTCGTCTTTGGTTATTTTTCTTGCACCGAAAGCACCGCCCCAGCCAATCTTGCCATCCATTGTTCCTTCTTTTGAAGTTACAGAAGAGAACGCACCGCCCAACTCTCCTGCTTTTTCACCGAAGAATGAACCACGAACTTGACCTTTCTTGTTGATACCTTCTGCTGGCTCATAGGTTAATTCAGCATCACCTTTTACGGTATTACCTTCTACTTTTGCTTCAAAGGTAACCAAAGAGTCGTATACGATTTGACCAGGTTTTTCATCATCAACAAATGCGTTATATACGTGACCGTCAACAATCTTCGCACCCACATCGAATCGTGCTTGTACAAAATTACCAATACCTTGTAGATTTTCTGGTTTTTCTTGTTGTGCAGTATGCAAGCTACCTGCGGTTACACCACCATGATAGTTGTTATCCAAGCCAAACATAATTGCATGACCTTGATACACAATTTCAGCATCACTTATAGCATCCATTTGATTGATGGAGGTTTCACCAACACCGCGATAGAAGTAAGCATCGATTGCTTCACCTTTATGTCCAGCGGTTGGATCTTTATATGAACCACCAGAATGATGAGCTACTTCTGGGAAACGATAAATAAACCCAGCAGAACCTTTTTGACCTTCTTGGAAGTATTTAGTAGCATCAACTTTGGTAGTGATACGACCGTATTGCACGTGATCCAAAACCATTGGTTCAACCAATAAGTGATTCACAATATTGGCACGATCTAGTGTATCTTCACTGCCAATATTAAAAGTAGCAACAGATGGTTTTAAATAACTGTTGTAGTCTTCTGCTTGCAAAGTACCACGTTTTTGTGCATTAACACCAGTGTTAGTTACACCTGGATCCAAATACAAGTGACCGAAGATACGAGTAGTTGTACCATAATTATCATCGTTACCACGAATCTGACCTTTATCACCAGCTAAATTGATAGCAACCAAGCCGTGTTCACGCGGTGCAACTGTGGCAGAAGTTTGTAAACCATCGGCAAAACGCAATTCTTTTTGATTAAGAGTACCATCATAAGTGTATGCAACATTTGATTTACCAAACCAAGGTTTAGCATTATTTGCCTGCATCATAGCGGTTACATCAATTAAACCTAAACCATGCTCTTTACCAACAACAGATTCGTATGATTCACGCGCAGCATCCAAGCCTTTTTTCATGTTTTCTGCATCTGCAAGTGCATTCTCTGCAGCGACTTTGCTCGTTGCATCACGAGCTGCCTTCAAGTATGTTTCGTAATCATTTTGCATTTGTTGAGGGGTACAAGCAGTCAGCACAGTACATGCTGTAGGAGCTACATTAAATGCTACAGTGGATAAATCTTGATTTAACCCACCAAGTGCAGCTGGATCAAAATCTGGATTAACAGTCATTCCGTCTTCCAAAAGGAAACGATAAGTACCTGCTAATATATCATCAAAACGAACTGGTAGCACACCACTGATGTCTTTCATCGCTTCATCATTAGGAGTTGTGGCTTTTAATACTTCAGTATTAGTACCAGTAGCATTTACGGTATATTTAGTGTAAGTTGCACCTGCTACAACAGAGTTAGGAGCATTTAACCATTGCAATTCAGGATTTTTAGTGCCCATGGTAACATCCTCTTTGTACACTTTGGTGCCATCAGTTACACCATGATCGTGAAGTCCACCAAGTTCAGAATGTTGACGAGCAGCAGTACCAAATGGGTCGATACCAACTAAATATGCATATCTATTACCATTAGAAGTTGGATCTGTTTGTGCAATAACAAAGTTAGTAAATGCAGGGTTACCATTGTTTGTTTCGCCAATACCCAAAGAACCCATACGGTTAGCGTATTGTCTCAAACCTTTGCCGTCACCAGCTTCAAAAGGAGATTTATCGTTACGAACAATAACATGCGACAAAATACTAGTTTCAGTTTTTGAATCGAATGGAACGGCATAATCACCTTCTTCGTTACCTGGTTGATCATCATTACCACCAACAACATCCACATCACCCCCACATCCTGGTGCATCAGGAGTTGCAGAGCAGTCAATAGGATTAGGATCTGGGTTAGGATTAGGATCTGGGTTTACAGTACCATCGTCATCACCGCCACCGCAAGCAGCCAGAGACAATGCTAATAAAGTTGCCAAAGTCAATTTTTTCAATTGCATGGTTTTATACCTTTCTTTAATTTCACGTGATTAAAAATGCCAAATCTTTAAAATGGCCTG
>JAFWUA010000119.1 GCA_017518785.1 Neisseriaceae bacterium | reverse complement strand
CAGGTATAATTGTTCATGGTGTACCATTTTTATCCGTCAAATCGCCTTCATCTGTTTGAATAATTACACGATAATATGCCTCATTAGGATCTAAATTAAGTTCACCAGGACGTTTTTGGTCACGCAAAGTATCAGGACTCAATAATGTTACTTTACCAGTCAAACCACCATAAATAGCATAATCATAAGCTGTAAGTTTTACCAAAGCTGTTTGTCCCGGATGAATGAAAGCCACATCTTGCGGACGAATATAGGCTTCAACCAATAAAGTATCGTCCAATGGCACAATTTCCATAATATCTTGACCAGCACTAATCACGCCTCCCACAGTATTAACACGAATGTTTTTCACAATTCCACGCACTGGGGCACGCATTAACGCACGTTCAACAGGATCAGCACGATTTGCCATATTCTCACGTGCTTGTGCTAATTCCGATTCAACGCGAATTAACTCATTATTAGCATCAGCAGTGTATTTATTAATGCGTTCAGCAATTTGCATTGCCAAATCGCTCGATTGTCGACTCATACGCAACAGTTCAACTTCCGAAACAACTCCTTGTTTAACCATAGGTGCTGTAATAGAAATTTCTCTATCTAACAATGCTTTACTTTTACTCAAACTGGCTACTGCATCTTCTTTTTGTCGCAAATGTGCTTTATAAGCAGTCATTTCACGTTGTTTCAACTCATCATCAATTTCTTCCGGAAAAACAAGAGGCACATTATAAGCTTCTGCTTTTAATCGAATTTGCATAGCTTCCAAATTTTTAACTTTTGCCTCACTCTCACGAAATACAGCAGAACTACGCGTATCGTCTAATTTAAGCAAAACTTGATCTTTTTCTACTATTTCACCCTCTTTAACCAACATCTCCGTAATAATGCCAGGATCTAAACTTTGAATAACCTGTTCACGAGAACTTGGAATAATACTTCCTTGACCACGAGTTACTTCTTCCAAAGTACTGTTATATGCCCAGATAATAAATACAATCAAGAAAATACCTAATAGACGAACACCCCAATACATGCCCTTATGTTGTTCGTGTTGTAAGGCTGCGTTTAAATCATTAATCAATCGTAAATCTTGTTTACTAACTTCTTCTTCCGAAGTTAAAACTGGTGGCTCTTGCGATGATTTTAGAAATTTTAATTTCTCTTTCAACATGATTTTCATTCTATCCATCTTGAAAAATGCAACTAAATTCATGGTCTATTGTTTATGCATTCTGACGATTTTGTGTTCTTTTTGTCAACTCTTGTAAAACGACATCACGTGGTCCATCTAACACGACAATACCTTTATCAAGCACAATTACTCTTTCTACCAACTGCAAAACTTGCATTCTGTGAGTTACCACTAACAAAGTTCGTTGTCTGCACCACTCAGCCAAAGAATTTAATGCCATATTTTCTGTATCTAAATCTAAACCAGAAGTAGGCTCATCTAACAATACCACACGAGGTTTACGCAAAGTAAGGCGTGCTAGGGCAATAATTTGTTTTTGCCCACCAGATAAACCTAAACCATTTTCACCTAATGGCATATCCAAACCACGTGGGTGATTTTGAATAACCCTATCCAATCCAAAACGACGTAGTGCATCAATTAAATCTTGATCACCAGAAAAATCGTCCATACGTGCTAATTCTAAATTTTCACGCAATGTTCCCAAAAATAAACGTGGAGATTGCTCTAATAATGCTACTTGATTACGTAAAAAATTAGGATCAAGCTGTCTTAAATCGATATTATCCAAAGTTACATTACCACCCTTTGGCTCATAAATACCAGATGCCAAACGTAATAATGTACTTTTACCACTACCAATTGAACCTATAATACCAACTTTTTCACCTGGTTTAATGGTGAGATTGAGATTTTTCACTACATCTGGCAAATCCTTTTGATATTTAAATGAAACATTATTAAAACCTATTTCGCCAACAACTGGATTAAGGGTGATGTAATTACGTTCTAAATCTCGATCGATTTTACGTTCGATAATATTATTTACACCCTTATAAGCCATTTTTGCCTGCTGATAACGCGATGCCAATCCAGGAATCTGCCCAATTGGTGCTAATGCTCTGCCGGAAAGAATTACCGATGCAATCAGAGCACCCATAGTAATCTTACTTGATGGATTAGAACTATGAATAAGATATGTACCAACCAATACTAAAAACACTGTGTTTAGCTGATGCAAACTTACAGTTAAGCTACTTAACATATTGCTTAAATTACGCACTTTAATCGATGATGCAGCTGTTTTGGCTGTATAAGCATCCCAGCGTTGTTGAGCCCACATATTAGCGTTGTTATTTTTAATAGTTTCAATACCTTCAACTGCTTCTACAACTAATCCTTGCCTTTGTGATGATTCTCGCATTGATTCGTTAATATATTTCGACAACTTCGGCTGTGCCATAAAACTTATCAAAATCACAATTGGAATAATTGTTAGTAAAACTAATGCTAATTTACCACCAACTAATGCAATTACTCCAATAAATAGAAATACAAACGGCATATCAACTAAAACGAGGATACTGGCACTGGTCATAAAATCACGAACAGCCTCAAAATCACGTAAATTATTAGCATAAGAACCAGAAGATGCTGGACGTTGTTCCAAATCCAAAGATAGCACTCGCCTAAATAAGGCTGCACTAATAATTAAATCTGATTTTTTACCAGCAATATCTACTAAACGTGCACGAATAATCTTGGCAATAAATTCAAAGAAAATAGCAATCATAACCCCAATACTTAATACCCAAAGGGTTTGATATGCCTGATTGGGAATTACCCTGTCATAAACGTTCATCACATATAAGGAAACTATTAGTGCCAACGTATTTATTAAGAAAGTAGAAAAAATTACTTGGTAATAATATGAACGAAAACGCCAGATAACTTTCCAGAACCATGATTTATGCAGTGTATATTCCGGCAGTTCTGAGCGTTTATCGGCTGCCACACGTGGTTTAATAAACCAAACATAACCTAAATATTCAGTTGCCAACTCTTTGGCAGTTTTAGCTTGTTCTAATCCGTCACTTTGTCTAATGTAATAAACGCGTTCTTCGCCAGCACCTTCTATACGAGTTAATACTACTGCCTCTTCATTATGCAAAATTAAAAGTGCAGGCAAAGCCAATGACGGAATATCATCTAATCCTCTTTGCGACAATGTATTATCAAAACCAAATGAACGCAAAACTTCTGAAAGAGAACTAAAATCAATACCCCCCTGATTGGTACGTACGCTATGCGTTGTTAATGCAGTAACAGGTACTGGTTGCCCTAATATTTGCGTTAAGTAAGAAAGATGCGAAATAATAGACTTCATAATCAATAAATTAATTCAATTTGTATTTATTACAATGTGCGTGGATTGCTCCATTTAACGCGTGGTTGAGTTTCCTCAATATAGCGTTTATCGCGTTCTGTATTTTCAGGAACATCAGCCCACGTTGCAATGCCATGCTGTGCATGTAAATATGACAATGATGCCATACGAAAATCATTACGAGCATTAGCCGCAGATAACTCCACAGATGCCAAATCATTATACGCATTAAGCAATTCAATTAAAGTACGACGTGCAATCTTAAATTGCAAATCATAAGCATGAACTACATCACGATTAGAACGAATTTGTTCTTCGCTAATTTGCACTCGTTCGCAACTTTGTTCCATACTCAATAATGCTGTACGAGTACGCTCATTAATATCACGTGATACTTGATCTAAACGTGCTTCTGCTGCTGCCAATTCATGTGCATGTGCAGATACTTCATGAGAAGTACTACGATTTAATAAATCCCAAGATAAATTCACATATACTTGACGTGTATCACGATTAGCAGCAGCTTGCAAATTAACCTCTGGCAATAATCTACCTTTGGAAGATTTTAATTCGGCACGAACACTTTGTAATTCGGCTTTTTGTGCCATATACGTAGGATGCATCATATTATCTTGACGCATATATTCCTTTATCTGATTTGCATCTGTTATTGGGAATGGGTCTGACAATTTATCAGCATCTATACGTCTGCCGGTATATTTTTCTAAACGACTCAAAGCTGTTTTCAGATTACTTTCGTATGTTGCGATTGATTGTTTAACTTGAACTTCACGAGCACGTCCTTGCACCCATTCTGAACGGCGACCAGGGTCATTTTTAACTATTACATTCAAATCGTGCATAATTTTGCCATGACGAGATAAGCTATCACGCAACACTTCTAATGCTTCACGATAATACAGTGCATTCAAATATTCAGTTGCAATAGTTTGCCCCAACTCTTCGCGTGTTTCGTAATATTTGTAGTAGTGGTAACGCTCTTTTTCTTTATCGCGTTTTACTTGATTATTGATTGCACCCCAAGAAAACAAGTTAAGACTGGCAGCAACAGTAGGTTCAAACTTTTTAGATTTTTCATACGCAGGGTCATCGCTACTTTGAGATAACAATTGATTGCCACCAACATTCACCGTTGGATAATGCAAAGCAAACGAGCCATCTACTCTGCTTTGTGCAGCTTGTTCATTTGCCCATGCTTCATATAATGTGGGGTCATCGGTTAAAACTTTTTGCAAAATGCGTTGCAAAGAATAAGCATTATTAACTTTTGATGCTTTGGCAAGTGTAACTCTGCGATTTTCCGTATTTCCTTCGATATTATTAGTTGTAGTACTTGCAAAGCTATTTGTAGTTGCGAGATTTACTTGTTCATCTAATGTGTTACTAACAACATCAACATTAGTACTTTCGGTATTTTCTGACTTTTTAAGTTTCTTAAAGAATCCGAATATTGATGTTTTTTCCTTTGGGGCAGTATCAGTCGCAGCACTTATCTG
>JAFWUA010000118.1 GCA_017518785.1 Neisseriaceae bacterium | reverse complement strand
CACGGTAATCACAGCACCCGATAATTCACCACCCAAAGTTTTTTCGGCACGTTCTTTGAGAGTTTTTAAAATTTCAGCAGAAATCTCAATCGGATTTTTTGAACCCTGTCTGGTTTGAATTTCAATCAAATTATCGTTTTCTAAAAAACGATATGGCATAAAATGACCATCGGAAAAATCAGATAAATTTTTTCCAATCAAACGCTTAACCGAGCTAATTGTATTAAGCGGATCAACAACTTGCGAACGCAGTGCCTCTATACCAGTTTTAACACTGCCATCATCAGTAAAACGCACAACCGATGGCAAAATTACATCACCATTTTCATCAGCCAAACAGCGAGCATGAGAACTAATTACCGATGCGACCAAGCTATTAGTAGTCCCCAAATCAATTCCTATGGATAAACGATGTTGATGTGGTGCGGCAAACATGCCTGGTTCTGAAATTTGTAATAAGGTCATAATAATCTAATCTTTATACATTATTTAAATTATTTTCCGGCAGACTATTGTTTATTAATTTATTGATAGCATCAAATACAAGTTCATATGATAAATCCTCTAAACAACGCATATGTCCCAAAGGACATTCACGTTCAAAACAAGGACTGCATTCTAAATTTAAACTTAATATTTCTACGCATTCAGACAATGGTGGGGTATGGTCAGACGAAGATGAACCATAAATCACTACAATTGGACGTTGCAATGCTGCTGCAATGTGCATTAAACCCGAATCATTACATAACACCACATTACTCAATGCCAATAAATCAACAGCTTCATCTAATTTTGTTTTACCACAAAGACTAATTCCTAAACCTCCTGATAATTCTATAATTTCCTGTGCAATCGGTGCATCTTTATGGGAACCAAAATACCAAACCTGCCAACCTTTTGCCACACACTGTTTTACCACTTGAGCAAAATGTTTTACAGGCCAACGTTTAGCAATACCATATTCTGCACCAGGACAAATCGATACAATCGGACGTTCTAAATTTAAGGAAAATTTTTCTACACTTGCAACTTGGCTTTGAGAATCAACGGTTAAAACAGGCATAGGCGAATTTATTGATAATGACTGTGTAGCCGGATAAGATAACGATGTGTATCTATCAACCATCTTGGGCAATTTCACTTCATTTAAAACGCGAATATCATTGATTAAGTGATAACGCATTTCACCAACAAAACCAGTACGAATTGGGATTTTAGCAAAATAAGGAACTAATGCTGATTTCATCGAATTAGGCAGAATCAAGGCACGAGTAAAACCTTGTTTACCTAACATACGTCCTAATCGCATACGTTTTAATAATTTTAATTCGCCATGCCCAAATGGATTTTCTAAAACTTCATCTACTTCCGGCATACGTTTTAACACTGGCAACGACCATTTAGGTGCAAATACGTGAATAGTTGCATCTGGATATTGCTGTCGCAATAATGCAAGCGATGGTTGTGCCATCACACAATCACCAATCCAAGATGGTGCAATTACCAATATTTTTTCACGCCCAACAGAACTCATTGTTCAATCTTTTTAAAACTTTTAAATTAGCAAACCGTGCATTGTACTCTATCGCTATAAAAGTCGGTGAACTTAACTCATAAATATTACGCTTTAAAAAGCTAAATTTAACAAAAAACAAGATATTAGTCTTAAACTACAAGTTAAATCAAACAAAAACATTTATTGCACACTATGTTTGACATAAATCAATAACAACCATTAATTACATCTATACAATGCACCAAAAGTTGGCAGTACAACTAAAACTTATTTTTAATTATTTAATTAAGGGAACGCTATCATGGGACTTTTTGCAAAATTATTTAGCTCTCAAATTGGACTTCTGTCACTTTTCACTATTGGATTTGTCATTGTTATGGCAATCTATTTGTTTATTTGGGTTGGAAAACAAGCCCAAAAGGATGCAGAAAACGCACAAGATTGATATTTTTAAGTTGCGTGGTTTGTTAATTGGTTTGATTGTTTTTAAGTTAGTAGAGTCTTTTTCCTCTTGATGTGTGTGTTCGGTGTGGCGGTTGTCACACCTTTTTTTTGCTTAAAAAATTTTGAAATTCTAAACATATAAAAACGTCTATAATTAGAAAAATTTTTTCATTATTAGTAAAAAAACAATATGAACCAAACAACACACATGAATCATCAAGAAAAACGTGTTTCTGCCATTTTATCTTTTGTATATGTGCTACGCTTATTAGGAATTTTTCTACTTCTTCCCATATTCACTTTATGGGCAAGCACATTAGATGGTGGCAACAATAAAATGTTAGTAGGGTTATCATTTGGAATTTATGGTTTGACCCAAGCTATTTTTCAATTGCCATTAGGCATAGCCTCTGACCGTTGGGGTCGCAAAAATGTAATTTGTATAGGTTTAAGTTTATTTGCTTTGGGAAGCTTTTTATCAGCATTTGCTGATAATGTTATCTTTCTAACCATAGCTCGTGCCTTGCAAGGAATGGGTGCAGTAAGTGCTGCGGTAACAGCACTTTTAGCAGATTTAACTCGTGATGAGGTGCGTACTCGTGCGATGTCGATAATTGGTTTGAGTATTGCACTTACATTTTCTATTAGTCTGATTATTGCACCTGTTTTAGAAAACATCATTGGTGTATCAGGAATTTTTATACTAATGGGTGTATTAATTATCATCGGTATTTTAGTGGTACGCTTTATCGTTCCAGATCCACCACAAATACAGGTAAAAGAAGATGTTGCAACCAATATAGCTAATTTGCCATTGGTGTTTAAGAATGCTTCTTTGTGGCGTTTGAATTTTGGTATTTTCGCTCTGCATTGTGCCCAAATGGCAATGTTTGTTGCACTGCCATTTGTTATATCACAATATGTAGATATACAACGCAGTGAGTTGTGGAAAATATATTTTCCTGTAACCATAATTGGCATTATTGCTATGGTTCCGGCAGTTGCTATTGGAGAAATACGCGGTAAATTAAAACAAACGTTATTAATCGCAATTATTCTATTAGCAATAGCTCAATTTGGATTAAGTGTTAATCATAATTTGATAGCAATTTTGATAATGTTATCTTTATATTTTATTGGATTAAATATTGCAGAAGCAATCTTACCATCTTGGGTATCAAAAATTTCACCATCAACCTTAAAGGGTAGTGCAATGGGTGTATATAACACTGCAATGTCGTTAGGATTGTTTTCCGGCAGTCTCATCGGTGGTGTATTAATGCAATATATAGAAGCAAATGCAGTATTTATATTTTGCGGATTATTGATGATAGTTTGGGGACTACTTGTTGTTGGTGCAAGTGTACCATTGCCAGTAAAAACATTTATTGAATCTATACCTGCTGCTTGGCAAAATCATCTTGAAACTTTAAACTATCGCCTACGTGAAATGCAGGGGGTAACCGAAATTGCTTTTTCATCTGATAAAAAAATACTTTATCTCAAAGTGTTACCCAAAAATTTTAACCATGATAATTTAAAAACCCTTTTTGCGGAGATTCCTGATTATGTCAGTAAATAAAGTTGTATTAGTTGGTCGTTTGGGTCGTGATCCTGAAACGCGTTATATGTCAAACAATGAGCCAGTTTGCAATTTTTCGATTGCAACTGATGAAACTTGGAAAGATAAAGACGGCAATCGCCAACAACGCACCGAATGGCACAATATTGTTGTTTATCGCCGTTTGGCAGAAATTTGCCAACAATACTTGAAAAAAGGTAGCTTGGTATTTATTGATGGACGAATTTCATCACGCAAATATACAGGCAAAGACGGTATAGAACGCACTGCATACGATATTATCGCAAATGATATGAAGATGTTGGGTTCACGTAGCGAAAATACAAGCAACAGTGGCTATTCTCCATTCCCAGAAGAAACTGCATCATCTGCTGAAAATAGCACACCACCAGAACCTCCACGCCGTCCAGTAGAGGATAAGCCAGCTGAACCCATGTCTGATTTAGAAGATGATATTCCGTTTTAATATTTCTTTATAATACAAATTGATAATAAATAACTTTTCCGGCAGACTTTATTGATTAAATATTTAAAATTAAGTCTGCCGGAAAATATTTTTACACGTAATATATTTTCCGGCAGACTTATCAACATATATGTGATGTATTTTTATCTACGTTTCCTAATTTTTCACAGCGTTAAATTGTGATAAAATCTCGACCTTTTGTGGCACTCATAAGACGTTTAATTATGAACCTACACGTGCTTCAAATCTTAAAAAATTCATTTAATACAAACCATCAACCTATAAAAAGGAATAATCTATGTTAGCAGAATATCGCAAAGCCGCCGCAGAGCGGGAAGCCTTGGGCATTCCTGCGTTGGCGTTGTCTGCGGAGCAAACCGCAGGTTTAGTTGAATTATTGCAAAATCCGCCAAAAGGTGAAGAAGATTTTTTGGTGCATTTACTCTCGCACCGTGTGCCGCCTGGTGTTGATGACGCGTCCAAAGTTAAAGCCGAATTTTTGGCAGCCGTTGCCAAAGGCTCCCTGAAATCGCCTTTGGTTTCGCCTGAAAAAGCCACAGAACTTTTAGGCACAATGTTGGGCGGTTATAACATTGCTCCTTTGGTTGATTTGTTAGATGACGCAAAATTAGGTGCGATTGCCGCCAATGGCTTAAAACACACTTTGTTGATGTTTGACGCATTTAACGATGTGAAAGAAAAAGCCGACAAAGACAATGCCAATGCCAAAGCGGTGTTGCAATCTTGGGCAGACGCTGAATGGTTCACATCTCGTCCGAAAGTGGCTGAAAAAATCACCGTAACCGTGTTTAAAGTGTCAGGTGAAACCAATACCGATGACTTATCTCCTGCTCCTGACGCATGGAGTCGTCCTGATATTCCCCTGCACGCCTTGGCGATGTTGAAAAACCCCAGAGACGGCATTACCCCTGATAAATCAGGCGAAGTAGGTCCGATTAAAACTTTAGAAGAATTAAAAGCCAAAGGCAATTTGGTTGCTTATGTGGGCGATGTGGTTGGCACGGGTTCTTCTCGTAAATCGGCAACCAATTCAGTGATTTGGCATACTGGTCAAGACATTCCGTTTGTGCCGAACAAACGCTTTGGCGGCGTGTGCTTGGGCGGTAAAAT
>JAFWUA010000117.1 GCA_017518785.1 Neisseriaceae bacterium | reverse complement strand
TGCAATTGCACTTAAAATATATGCGATATATTTTTTCATAAACAAACCTTTTTGGGAGTTTTAATTTTATAGGGAGTTTGTAAGCAAGTTGTTTAATACATCTATTTCTGCGTGGCAGGTTAAATCCACCATTAGAGGAGTAATGGTTACAAAACCTTCTTCTGAACCACGAAAATCTGTACCTTCACCAATATCAGCTGATTTACCAATTGCACCAATCCAGTAAACAGGATTACCGTTAGGGTCTGTTGATTTCATAACACCTTGCCCATGATGCCTTCTGCCTAAACGTGTAACTTTTATGCCTTGCAAGGCATCAGGTGCTACTCTTGGGATATTTACATTCCATAAACATGGTTTGGCAGGCTTGTAATTAATGATAAATTTAACCATGTCAAAGACTGCTTTTTCGGCAGTATCCCAAAAACGATTGCTTTTATCATCTAATGAAAATGACACTGCCGGAATATCCAATAAAAATCCTTCTGTGGCAGCTGCAACCGTACCAGAGTATAAAGTATCATCGCCCATATTGGCACCATGATTTATTCCAGAAAAAACCCAGTCTGGCGTAAAATCGTCCATAACTTGCAAGGCTAAATGTACACAATCAGATGGTGTGCCATTGACATAAAAAAATCCATTAGCAGCTTCACGAATATACATCGGACGGTCTAATGTTAAAGAATTGCTCACTGCACTACGATCTCGATCAGGGGCAACAACACGGACATTGGCAAATTCTGCAGCAATGCGTGCCAATAACGACAAACCGTATGATTGATAGCCGTCATCGTTGCTAATCAAAATATTCATAATAAATTTCCTCTGATGTAATTCTCTGTATTATCTCATAATTAGTGAAGCAGCTACAAAACCGGAATCGGTGGCACATTTCTTCATGAAACCACTGCAAACTGATTTTTAAAGGGCAAATGGGGTGATATTGGTGGACTGTACACCTCATAAAGGAGAAAATGGGTGATATTTGCCTTAATTTGTAAATAAATAATCCTTAATAAATAATATGTTATTTTCTTTATTCATGCCACGATGACTGTCTAATTTGTATTTTACATCATCAAATTTTTTTCCAAAAAATTTGTCGTGTTTGGAATATTTAAGTCATGAAAATCTTCAAACACGAATAAATATGGCAAATTGCGTTTTAGACTGAAATACGCACTGCGTAATTTTTTATGTGCATAATGACTCTTGCCTGTTTCTATGTTAATTGTTCGTTCGTTTAGAAAAAATTTGTATTTTATATACCATTTATTTAATTGCTGTTCAAACTATTTTATATTTGCTTTGTGAGCGTCAATGTAATTCTTTCTAATTCCATACTAACAGGCGTTTGGGGATTATTTGTTAAATACCTTTTAATTGTTTTGAATTTTATGAAAATGGCATAATTGAATATGAATATTAGAAAAAGAAGTTTATTTTGACATAGTCAAAATCTTTTACAAAAAAAGCTTCTTAAAAAGATTGAGAAGAAATCAAACTTCAAGTTTCTGCGAGCGAAGCGAAGCTAAAATAAATCCACTAACAATTTAAGTAAATCACAGGTAATACTTTAAATTTCAATACATTTTGATTTAAGTTTATTCACTGCTTCAAAATAAAGAACATTAATTTCATATTACACTTCATCAATTGAAAATACCTGTTTTAGCTTACATCTTCGGTTTGCAGAAACTTTGGTTTGATTGCTTTGCAATCCATTAATTTACTTTGTAAATAAATGATTTTAGTCTAATGATTAAAATAAAACTTGCTTTGGCTTCGCCCAAACTTCGTCCTGAATTTTGTCCTTTACGCCTAAGATTTTTCATTTTCCTGCGGAAAATTCAGAATGACGAGTTTTGCAAAGGTTTCGGTCATAAATACACCGTCATACCACTGCCGAAGAAATTTTAAGAGATACTGATGGAAAAGTAGATATTTTTGTTGCCGGAGTTGGTAGTGGTGGCACGATTACTGGTGTTGGAGAAGTGTTAAGAAAACATAATCCGAATATTAAAATTGTGGCAGTAGAAC
>JAFWUA010000116.1 GCA_017518785.1 Neisseriaceae bacterium | reverse complement strand
TGGACGATGATGAATTGCCATTTGTAGAACAACCAAGTTTTCCTATTGCTATGGACGAACTTCAAACTATGGAGCTATCCACAGTAGTATATCGTGAAAGTGGTAGTAAAGAATTTGGAAATAACAAAACATACAGCATGGATAAAGCCGGTCATTTTATCGTGCAACCTAATCAAGAAAAATCACAAGACAACCCACCAATAGATTGATAATCATGGAGCAATATCATGGATCAAGATAAACAATCTCAAACTAATGAACGTGAAAATATCGAAGATATTTCTGTTAAAGATTCACCAATTCAGACTGTGCCTAATACACCTGCCGTATCTCCTGTAATTGTAAAACAAGGAGGTGGCAAAGCAATTGCTTCAATATCTCTATTATTTTCTCTTGTGGCATTGGGTTGTTCTGGATTGTTGTTTGTGCAGGGGCAAAACGTTTTAGAAAATGCCAAACGAGACTACAACGTGCAATTAGATAAAGCGGCATTAGGACAAAGCGATAATGCACGTCTTTTGGGTACAACCATAGAAGCACAGCAACAATTAGAATCTCGTTATAATCAATTAAATGATTCAGTTCGCAAGTTTCAAGAACAACTTGATGCTACCAATCAAAATTATCAAAATCTATCCGATAATCGTTTGCAATGGTTAGTTAATGAAACCGAATACACCCTAAACACTATGATGCAGCAATTGCTATTTAATGGAAATACACAAGCATCATTGGATACCTTATCTACTTTGGAAAAACGTCTGAACCGTTTTGATATGCCAGAATTGTTACCATTGAAAAAAGCGATAAGTGCAGATTTGGCTGCCATGAAAGCACAACCTGCAACCGATATTGTGGCAGCATCCTTACGTTTAGACCGTCTACTAGCTGATGCTGATAATTTACCATTATTGGTAGATACAATGTTGCAAGACAATCTTCCGCAAATTCAGCCTATCCCTACTGAAAATGCTTGGTATGAAAATATCTGGCAAGGCGTAAAAAATAATATGGGCAATTTGGTTACAGTACGCAAGATTGGCGATCCAGATGCGATGGCAGTATCGCCAGAACAATTATATTTTATTCGTCAAAATATTAAATTGCGTCTATTAGATGCACGTTTAGCTCTAACAGAACGCAGTAGCGAGATTTATCAAAATGATCTAAATGCGGTAGCCAATGAAGTTAATCGTTATTTTGATATTTCTTCACCAGCGGTAAAAGTATGGTTGTCAGAATTGGATAGCCTGAAAAGTTTAGACATTCGTCCTGCACAATTGGATATTTTGAAAAATAGTCTATCTACTATTCGTCAATACCAACAAAAAAATGATGAAGAACAAATTGCACAGTCTGCCGGAAAAACCGATGTAAAAGCAGATACTAAGGTGGATACGGTCGTTCCGGCAGACTTGGTAAAACCTAATATGACTAATCCATTAGCCAATGATGCAAACGACAAGACAGTCGAAGAAAAAGCATCTTCAGAATCTGCTAAAACAGATGATAATGTGCAAGGAGAAGCTAAAAAATGAGAGCATTAATTTGGCTGATTATTCTGTTTGCATTAGCAATTGGCATTGCCTTACTGACTCAAAATTATCACGGTTCAGCACATATTGTTATTGATAATACACACTATTCAATGAATCTTAATACTTTGATTATTGGTATTATTTTACTGTGGGTATTGTTATATATCTTGGTGAGACTTACCAAAACTATTGCAGGAATACCTGGTGGTTTTCGCAAATTTAGTCGCAAACAACATCAAAAACGTGCAGATCAAGAATTAAGCGAAGCTGGCATGGCATTTTTTGCAGGTCGTTATAGTCAAACATCGCAACACACTAAACGATTATTGACAAATAGCGAAGCTGGCAAACGTTTGCCTTTGGCTTTGGTATTAGCAGCTTATGCGGCACAGGCAGATGGTAATGTGAATGAACGTAATTCTTTTTTGAAACGTTTGGAAAGTCTGCCGGAAAAGTATCAACTGCCTCGTTATTTATTATTAGCCGAAGATGCGTTAGTGCGTGAGAATTACGATGATGCCGTGAAATACATTCAAAGTGCTAATAAAATTAGTCCAGATTTAGTGCAAACTGTTCGTTTGGATTTAAGACGTGCTATTGCACAACAAGATGTTGATTCCATATTGAAAAATGCAAAACAATTACGCAAAAAGGGGGCAATTGGCGAACAGGAGGCATCGGATATTTGTCGTGAAGCATATTCTAAAATCTTGGAAGATGTAAGCGATGCCAAAGAAATGAAGCGTTGCTTAAAACGCATTCCAGAGGCTGAAAAAAATAGTTCGATGTTGGTAAAAATTATCGAAAAGTATCGCGATAACGGGCAATACCGCGAAGTTGTAAACCATGTACGTTATCATTATCCTAATAATTCAGATGATAAGTTATTATCTTTACTAAATGATGTTTTTGTATATTTGCCAGATAATGAGCAAGGTAAACTATTCGATGATGCAGAAAAATGGCTGAAACAGCGTCCAGATAATGCTTCTCTTTTATATACATTAGGTCGTATGGCAACTACCAAACAATTATGGGGTAAGGCTCAAAGTTATTTAGAAGCATCATTATCACAACGCAAAAGTATTGCCACACATTTGGCTTTGGCAAAAGTGTTTACCGATAGTGGCAGACTGCCGGAAGCAGAACAACAACAACAAGCAGCCTTGCAATTGATGTCTATTGCAGAGGTTGAATAATTCAATATTATAAAAACTTGTTAGACTACTGAAACCTTTGCAAAACCAACTTCTTTCTCATTCGTTATTCTGAACTTGGTTGTGAATCTTTTTATTTAACAAACAATTAGATTCTTCATTTTCCTGCGGAAAGTTCAGAATGACGAGTTTTGCAAAGGTTTCAGACTTTATAAACTCTGCCGGAAAACTTTTTACAAAAAACCACGCCCATGATTGGACGTGGTTAAGTTTTATTTCAAAATATCAAGTTTTATAAACTACATTGCACCATAGTTAGGTCCCCCTCCTCCCTCTGGACATTGCCAATTGATATTTTGAGTTGGATCTTTAATATCGCAGGTCTTACAGTGCATACAGTTTTGTGCATTGATTTGCAAACGAGGTTTGCCATTTTCTTCAACAATTTCATAAACCCCAGCAGGACAATAACGTGTCTCTGGTGAAGCGTATTCTTTGTAATTAATATCAATAGCACGTTCTGGGTGTGCTAATTGTAAATGACAAGGCTGATTTTCCTCATGATTAACCGCTGCCAAGAAAACGCTGGATAAACGATCAAAAGTTAAAACACCATCTGGTTTAGGATATTCAATTGGAGTAAATTCAGATGCTTTACGTAAGCTTTCATGGTCTTTACCGTGATGTTTGATTGTCCAAGGAGCTTTGCCATTGAAAATATAATCATCAATCATGGTATAGATTGAACCACCCCATAAAGACCATTTAAAGGACGGACGAACATTACGTGCTTTATACAATTCCTTATACAGAGCACTTTCTTTGAATAATTCTTCATATGATGTTGCTTCTAATGAACGTTCGTAACTTTCTTGCGACTCTTCCAAAGTATTAAATACAGCTTCAGCAGCTATCATGCCAGACTTCATTGCAGTATGAGAACCTTTAATACGTGGCATATTCAGGAATCCAGCATCATCGCCAACTAATACACCTCCTGCAAATGATAATTTAGGAAGACACTGTAAACCACCCTCAATCAAAGCACGAGCACCGTATGCAATGCGTCTGCCGCCTTCTAACATTTTTTTTATTTCTGGGTGAGTTTTCAAGCGTTGCATTTCTTCGAAAGGAGAAAGGTAGGGATTGGAATAATCCAAACCCATAACAAAACCAATAGATATTTTGTTATCTTCCCAGTGATAGATAAATGACCCACCATAGGTTTTATAATCTACCGGAAAACCTACGGAGTGAATTACTAAACCTTGCTTATGATTTTCAGGTTTAACTTCCCACACTTCTTTGATGCCTAATCCATATGTTTGCGGCTGACTATCTCTATCCAATGCAAAATGTGAGATTAATTTTTTACCCAAAGAACCACGACAACCTTCGGCAAAAATAGTCTGTTGAGCAAGTAATTCCATACCAGCTTGGAAATTATCTGTTGGCTCACCATCTTTACCAATTCCCATATCTCCGGTAACAATGCCTTTTACCGAGCCATCGGCATGAAATAAAACATCGGTTGCGGCAAAACCTGGATAAATTTCCACACCCAAATTTTCTGCTTGTTCTGCTAACCAGCGACAAAGTACACCCAAGCTGGTTATGTAACAGCCTTTATTGTGCATAGCACGCGGTACAATTGGCATCTTAATTGCACGATTTTTGGTTAAAAACAATACCCTATCTTCTTGAACTTCACAAGTTAGAGGTGCTCCCAACTCTTTCCAATTCGGTATTAATTCATTCAAATAAACAGGATCGACAATGACTCCTGACATGATATGTGCACCAACTTCTGATGCTTTTTCTACGATGCAGACCGATATTTCTCGATTAGCTTCTTGTGCTAATTGTTTAAGTTTAATAGCAGAAGCCAAACCAGCAGGTCCTGCTCCGACAATGACAACGTCAAATTGCATTTGTTCGCGTTCAATAACTTGATTCATTTTTGGATTACCTCTAATCTGTTTCATCGGTAGTGTTCAACTGTAAATTGTACCTTAAAGCCTGATGAATAAAAATCTTTCACAACAAGAAACTCCTGCAAAACCTACTAATTTAAAAATGAAACGCCGTAGGGTGGGTCGAAAGACCCACCAACTCGACCGACAGGTCGAGATAAAAATAATTAAAATTCAAATAGTTGTAATTAACAATTTTGATGGCTCTTTCGACCAACCCTACGGCAGGTTGAATTTTTTTTATTCATAGTTAGGTTTTGCAGGAGTTTCGACAAATATTGCAGATATAACAAAGACTCCTGCAAAACTCGATTTTTTCTATTACTCGTCATTCTGAGCATAGCAAATAATCTTTATAAACAATAAGTTAGATTATTCATTTCACTTCGTGAAATTCAGAATGACGAGTTTTGTAGGAGTCTCTAACAAGGCATAAATTGAAATAGTCTGCCGGAAAGCATAAAAAATGCCACCTTTACAGGTGGCATGCAATAAAAACGTTTGGATTTTATTTATCAAAATCAACGCGTTCGCGTAATTCCTTACCAGCTTTGAAATGTGGTACGTATTTTTCTGGAACTTCAACACGCTCACCAGTCCTAGGATTGCGACCAATACGTGAAGGGCGTTTAGTCAAATCAAAACTGCCGAAACCTCTAATTTCAATACGTTGTCCACTTGCCAAAGTGCGTGTCAATGTATCAATAATACATTTAGCACTTTGAGTAATATCCTTTGCCGATAACATTCTGCCACCCAATTCAGTGTAGCGATCTGATAGGCGAACCATTAAGTCGGATTTGGTCATAACTATTTCCTTTACTCTTGATTTTCGGAAAGCTTGGCTTTAAGCAAGTCACCCAAACTGGTTGTACCAGCATTCACATTGCTATTTGAAGAAACAGCCCTCAACGCCTCATCTTGCTCTTTGGCATCTTTGGCTTTAATCGAAAGACTAATATTACGAGTCTTGCGATCAATACTCAAAATAACAGCTTCAACTTCATCACCCTCTTTAAGATGATTACGTACATCTTCCACTTTGTCTCGTGAAATTTCAGAAGCACGCAAATATCCTTCAACATCTTCTGACAATTCTATTGTAGCACCTTTTGCATCAACTGTTTTCACTGTTCCTTTAACAATTGAACCTTTGTCGTTAACTGCAATATAGTTACCAAAGGGATCACCCTCCAATTGTTTAATGCCAAGAGAGATGCGTTCTTTTTCGATGTCTATTGCCAAGATAACAGCTTCAACTTCATCGCCTTTTTTGTATTTACGTACAGCTTCTTCGCTATTTTCTGTCCAAGACAAATCAGATAAATGCACTAAACCATCAATACCACCGGTTAAACCAACGAAAATACCGAAGTCGGTGATAGATTTAATTGCACCCTTGATTTTGTCGCCTTTTTCATGGGTATTTGCAAATTCTTCCCAAGGATTAGGTTGACATTGTTTCATACCCAAAGAAATGCGACGACGATCTTCATCGATTTCTAAAATCATAACTTCGATTTCATCACCTAATTGCACTACTTTGCTGGGATGAACGTTTTTATTAGTCCAATCCATTTCAGAAACATGCACCAAACCTTCGATACCTTGTTCGATTTCAACAAATGCACCATAGTCGGTTAAGTTAGATACTTTACCAAACAAGCGAGTTTGAGGTGGATAACGGCGATTCATATCTGTCCATGGGTCATCACCTAATTGTTTCAATCCCAAGGAAACGCGTGATTTATCTTGATCAAACTTCAAGATTTTCGCTTCAACTTCTTGTCCAACTTCTAATACTTCTGATGGGTGTTTAACACGTCTCCATGCCAAATCGGTAATATGCAACAATCCATCAATACCACCCAAATCAACAAATGCACCGTAATCAGTGATGTTTTTCACGATTCCTTTAACATTTGTACCTTCTTGTAAGCGTTCCATTAGAGCTTCGCGTTCTTCGCTCAATGCTTCCTCTAAAACGGCACGACGTGAAACTACAACATTGTTACGTTTTTTATCTAATTTAATAACTTTGAATTCGATTTCTTTGCCTTCAAATGGTGATGTATCTTTGATAGGACGCACATCAATCAGAGAACCAGGCAAGAATGCACGAATGCTGTTAATCGATACAGTCAAACCACCCTTGACTTTACCATTGATGATGCCATACAAGACATCTCCTCTTTCCATTGCTTCTTCTAACGCAATCCAATCTTGGGCACGTTTAGCTTTTTCACGTGAAAGCTTGGTTTCACCAAAACCGTTTTCAACAGATTCAATGGTTACAGTAACAAAATCGCCAACTTTAACTTCAATCTCACCAGTAATGCTTTTGAATTCATTTACATTAATCAATGCTTCTGATTTCAAACCAGCATTAACAGTTACAAAATTGTTGTCGATTGATAAAACTTCGGCGGTAATTACTTCGCCAACATTCATTTCTTGGGTTGCGGAATATTCTTCCAATAATTGTGCAAAATTTTCCATAGAAAAAAACATTCTCATTGGCACGAAACAGGCGTGCAGGGGTTAAAAGTTAAAAAGAAATGTTTGCCCACCTGTTTTGGGCAAACATAAGTCGTTAAATTTAAATCTTAATGTCAAACTGAAAGTGTCGGATTATATACTATTTTTTTACTTGTTGATACCATTCAATTACTTTTTTTACGGCTTCCTCAATGGTGATATTGGAGGTATCCAAAGTGTATGCACTCTCTACCTTTACCAATGGTGATACAGCACGGTTATAGTCTGCGTAATCTCTCTTTTCAATATCGTGCAAAATTTTTTCAAATTGCTCCTCATCAGATGCTAATCCCAATTGTTTTGCTCTACGAAGTGCACGAATATGTGCGTCTGCTTGTAAAAAAACTTTCAATTGTGCTTCGGGGAAAACTACCGATGCCATATCACGTCCATCAGCTACAACAGGAGATTTAACTGCAAAATCTCGTTGCAATTGCAATAATGCTTGTCTAACTTCCGGCAGTGCTGCAATACGCGACGCTAACATGCCGATTTCTTCTCGACGAATATCAAGTGATACGTCTTGATTATTCAATCTTACCTGCCCATCTAAAAAAGACACTGGCATATTACGTACTAATTGCGAGACACTTTTTTCATCGGATATATCTACCCCATTTTGTTTAGCATAAAGAGCACTTACTCGATATAGGGCACCTGAATCTAAATAAGCCCAACCCAAGGCATTAGCAACACGAGACGCAATCGTCCCTTTACCAGAAGCCGATGGACCATCAATGGCAATAACCGGATACATAAAAATTAACTCACTCTTCGTTTTTCCGCCAGATTATGGCTAATTTACCACTATGAGCAACGATGGAAGCTGATAGATTTGCACATAAAGCTTGAATCATATTGGCACGTTCTTCTCTATCGCCTGCTAACATTCTTACTTTTATTAATTCATGAGCAGTTAGTGCAATATCAGCTTCACGCAATAATGCAGAAGTTAAACCGTTATGCCCAATCATTACAACTGGTTTAAGATGATGTGCTTTTGCTTTTAGTATTTGTTTTTCTTTGGAAGTTAATTGTGTGGTTTTTATGGTAAGCATAATCGTATATATTAAATTAAGTTAGATGGTTTGCGAAAATTGCATCATTTTACTCAATATTGTTTTACAATGTATGCCTTTTTGCAAAAGCATGAAATAATGTTGAAATCAGATACACCAAAACATAAACGCTCAAAAACATCACAAGCATGGTTACAAGAACATGTACATGATCATTATGTGCATTTAGCCCAAAAAGATGGGTATCGTGCTCGTGCTGCCTATAAATTATTGGAAATAGATGGAAAAGAAAAACTGTTGTATAAAGGTATGACAGTTGTGGATTTGGGTAGTGCACCTGGCTCATGGTCGCAAGTGGTATCGAGAAAGCTGAAAGATTCAGCAAAAATCTTCGCATTAGATATTTTGCCTATGGAACCTATTGATAATGTGAAGTTTATTTGCGGAGATTTTCGTGAAAACAGTGTATTAGAAGAATTGAAAAATGCTCTTGATAATCCTACTGTTGACCTTGTTATTTCTGATATTGCACCCAATATGAGTGGTCAAGCAGTAACTGACCAAGCAAGAAGTTTTTATTTAGCTGAATTGGCGTTGGATTTTGCTCGTAATCATCTGAAAAAAGATGGAGCATTTTTGGTAAAGGTATTTCAAGGAACTGGTTTTCAGGAATATGTTAGGGACATGCGTACTTCATTCTGCCATGTTGTTACGCATAAACCCAAAGCATCTCGCAACCGTTCTAATGAAGTATATTTGTTAGGTAAAGGTTTTATATCAGGTTAAATCCTGATTATTATTAGATTTAATTGTAAGTAATATATAATTTGTTCGTTTTAAAAAACAGGAGCAATCAACAACATGGGTAATACTCTGAAAAATTTAATGATTTGGATTGCGTTAGTGCTAATCATAGTTATGACGTATACCTCATTAGAAGAAAACAAACAGGAAGCAGGTAATCAGATTGAGTATTCCGAATTCATTCAACAAGTCAAACAAAACCAAATTAGCAATGTGGTTTTGGAAAGCGAAAAGGTTATGCGTGGCTATATCATCAAGGGCGAACGTAAAGATGAACAAAAAAGTGCTTTCTATACCCATGCTCCAACCGATGATAATTTAATTTCTGTTTTGTTAGAAAATAATGTGCAAGTCAGAGTAAAACCTGAAAAACGCCCAAGTGTTTTATCCAGTATTATTTACAGCACCTTACCTATTTTGTTGATTATCGCTATCTGGATTTATTTTATGCGTCAGATGCAAGGCGGTGGTGGTCGTGGTGCGTTTTCATTTGGTAGAAGTCGTGCCAGACTTTTGGATAAAGACACCAACACTATCACCTTTGATGATGTTGCAGGTTGTGATGAAGCAAAAGAGGAAGTACAAGAAATTGTTGATTACTTGAAAGCCCCTGCACGTTATCAAAGTTTAGGTGGTAAAGTGCCACGCGGTGTTTTACTATTTGGCTCACCTGGTACTGGTAAAACATTGCTTGCCAAAGCAATTGCAGGTGAAGCCAAAGTGCCGTTTTTTAGTATTTCAGGTTCTGATTTTGTAGAATTATTTGTTGGTGTTGGTGCAAGCCGTGTGCGTGATATGTTTGAACAAGCCAAGAAAAATGCTCCCTGTATTATCTTTATCGACGAAATTGATGCAGTTGGTCGCCAACGTGGTGCAGGTTTAGGTGGTGGTAATGATGAACGTGAACAAACACTTAATCAATTGTTAGTAGAAATGGACGGCTTTGAAAGCAATACCACAGTGATTGTAATTGCTGCAACCAACCGTCCAGATGTATTAGACCCAGCCTTACAACGACCTGGTCGTTTTGACCGTCAAGTAGTCGTGCCTCTGCCAGATATTCGTGGTAGAGAACAAATTTTAAATGTACACATCAAAAAAATCGAAGCTGACCCTGAAATTGACATCGCCTCATTAGCACGTGGAACACCAGGTTTTTCAGGTGCAGATTTGGCAAATTTAGTTAATGAAGCAGCCCTATTTGCTGGTCGCAGAAATAAAGTTAAAGTCGATCAAAGCGACTTTGAAGATGCCAAAGATAAAATTTATATGGGTCCAGAACGCCGTTCAATGGTGATGCACGAAGACGAGAAAAAAGCAACTGCTTATCATGAATCTGGTCATGCAGTGGTTGCATCTTCGCTACCTAATACCGACCCTGTACATAAGGTAACCATTGTTCCGCGTGGTCGAGCATTAGGTTTAACTTGGCAACTGCCGGAACGCGATCGCATTAGCATGTATAAAGATCAAATTTTGAATCAAATTGCTATTTTATTTGGCGGTCGTGTAGCAGAAGAAGTATTTGTAGGTCGCATTTCCACTGGTGCGTCTAATGATTTTGAACGTGCAACACAATTGGCACGTGATATGGTAATTCGCTACGGTATGTCAGAAAAAATGGGACCAATGGTATATAGCGAAAATGAGGGTGAAGTTTTCTTGGGACGTTCAGTTACACGTTCGCAAAATATTTCCGAAAAAACTATGGAAAAAGTCGATAAAGAAATTCGCCGTATTATCGATGAACAATACGAAGTAGCTAAAAAAATCCTTAAAGAAAATCGTGATAAAGTCGAAACTATGACCAAATGTCTGATGGAATGGGAAACCATCGATGCCGACCAAATCAAAGAAATTATGGAAGGGAAAACCGATATAACCCCACCCAAAGATTACAGCCATAATATTCGCCCAGAAGGTGAAGAACCTGTGGTGAAAAATGATAATGAACAAGCTGAAAATACTGAACAAAACAATAAAGTAGAAAACAAACGTAGCAAAGGTTCATTATTTAGTAGTGAAAGTGAAAATAAAGACAAAACAGAAGAATAATCAACATATATTATCTTTCCGGCAGACTTGAATTAATTTTTAAAAAGTCTGCCGGAAAAAATTTAAACAACACTTTCCGGCAGACTTTTAATATACTTATCGTCTGACAAATTTAAGGGAGTTTTATTATGAATTACAAATATGTTATTTCATGTTTCTGTGCGTTGTTTGCCTTATCTGCTTGTGGTGGTTCTGATGATAATGGTACATCGCAACCTGTTCCTAATAACCAAACTAACAATCAACAGAATAATCAGGCAAACAATCAACCTGCTAATAATGGCAGTACTCCCACAAATAATCAAACTGACAATGGTGTCAATCGAGTTGGTGTAAATTTGGATTGGATACGTCCAAGAGTATTTGTAGGACCTAATACCAAAGCCACTCCCAAACCATTTAATCGCTATCCTACAGTTAAAAAAATACAAGATATAGATGATTTTCGGCAAATTGTAGTTGCAGATAAAGTGATAACTCTGCCGGAATACAATGGACAAAATGTTGGTAATCCCAACAATGTATCAATTACAACAGTTAGCAAAGATAAAGTCAGTGCGTATGCACGTTTTGGCTTGCTATATATGCCAATTGAAAAACAAGGTGCACATTTATTAGCTTACGCACAAGGCACGCCAACCGATGAAAATCAAATTCCTACTACTGGTGTTGTTAATTATCAAGGCGAAGCATTTGCAATTAGTCCCGATGACCTTAATAATTTGGGTGTAGAACAAGGTCAATATCGAGGTCGCACCTCAATTACAGTAGATTTCAACAAAAAAACCATGCAGGGAATATTTAAAAATTGGTCATCAATCAATAACAATGCACCCAACAGTGTTGTAATTAGAGAAAACAATCCCCCATCTGAAATCAATTTTGAAGCGAGAATTAAAGGGAATACTTTTGAATCAGTGGCATCACTAAAAAATTACGGTGCATCTCTTTATAACGACACTTACCCAATCGTAAAAGGTAGTTTCTATGGACCTAATGCTGAAAATATAGCAGGTCAATTCCATGACCGCATTGAGGATATACAAGGTGTATTTGGTGCTACCAAAGTAAATAATAAAAAATAAGTTCAATAAATCAAACAGAAAAGTCTGCCGGAAAGGTTTTATAAACACTTTCCGGCAGACTTTTCTGTTTGAGGATATTGCAAGTATTTCACTGTGCATCTAAATATGTATAACCGTTGAGCCCTGCTAATAGAGCATCGGATATTTCTTTTTTCTCATCTTTATTTAATGATGATTTTGCCAATTGACGGCGATAAGCTGCAATTATTTCCTCCGGATTAAGATATACATACCGCAACATATCAGAAATTGTATTGCCCTCATCGGTAATGTTGTAATTAACACTTCCATCTGAATTTATAACTACATCTACACTCATAGTATCGCCAAATAAATTGTGCATATTGCCTAAAATTTCCTGATATGCCCCAATCATAAAAAATCCAATCAATGGCAAATTATCATGTGAATATGCAGGCATAGGCATTGTGCTTGCAATGCCATCGCCATCGATATAATGATTGATAATTCCATCTGAATCACAAGTAATATCCAATAATACTGCACGGCGACTTTGTGGTTGGTTTAAGCCATTGAGGGGACACACTGGAAATAATTGATCTATTCCCCAAGCATCAGGCAAGGATTGAAATAAGGAAAAATTAACATATAGTTTATCCGCAAAACGTTCTTGCAATTCATCAATAATAGTGCGATGAGAACGGTTACGTTCATTAAACATTTCGCCAACACGATAACATATATTCAAATAAAGCTGTTCTGCCCAAGAACGTTGTGATAGGGTGAGTAATCCCACATTGTATTGGTCATGCACTTCTGATAAATCAAATGAACTTTCGTGTATCCAACTACGTAAAGATTTTTTACCACAGACATCTTGCAAAATATCTTGCCATGTTTCCCACATGCTATGTAGAACGCGTGGTGCATTCTCATCTGGTGCAACAGGTTCTTCTGGGGTAAAACTTTCCATACCAATCACATTAGAAACCAAAAGAGCATGATGAGCACTAACCGCACGTCCTGATTCGGTGATAATCAAAGGCTGTGGCAAATTATTATCAAGACACGCCTGCCCTATTCCCCAAACAACTGTTTCAGCGTATTCATTAAGTCCGTAATTAACAGAACAATCAGATTGAGTACGACTACCATCGTAATCAACCCCCAAACCACCGCCAACGTCAAAACATTGAATACGAACTCCCAATTGATACAATTCACAGTAAAAACGCGCACTTTCTCGCACCGCTGTTGCGACATCACGAATATTGCCCAATTGCGAACCTAAATGAAAATGCAATAATTGCAAACTATCTAATTCATCAGTTTGTTTAAGGATTTCTAATAATTGCAAAATTTGATGTGCAGATAAGCCAAATTTGGATTTATCTCCACCAGAAGACTGCCATTTCCCACTTCCTTGTGATGAGAGACGCATACGCACACCCAAACGTGGTTTCACATCTAATTTAAGTGCTTCTTCTAATACAATTGGTAATTCAGAAATTTTTTCGATTACCAAATATACCTTACGTCCTAATTTTTCTGCCATCAGGGCTAAACGGATATATTCACGGTCTTTGTATCCGTTACAAATTATCAAGGCATCTGCTATGTATGCCAAAGATAATACTGCCATTAATTCCGCTTTGGAACCTGCTTCTAAACCGATTTTTTGTCCGCTTGAAGTTAGCGTTTCTAAAACTCGGCGGTGTTGATTTACCTTAATCGGATATACCAAAGAATAACCACCTTGATAATCAAAGGAGTTCATAGCACGGGTAAAAGCTGCATTTATCGCCGATAGTCGATGTTGCAAAATCTGTGGAAAACATAGCAAAGCTGGAAGTTGCAAACCTTCTTCTTCTTGAATTTTTTTAACTAAATTTGATATTACTATATTGTTTTCCGGCAGACTTGGGTCCGGACAAATGCACATCTCACCTTGTTCATTGACATAAAAATAACCATTACCCCAATAACGCACGTTATAAATTTCTGATAGTGGCGTTTTATCTCTACCAAAAATTGAATGTCCTAACATAGTTTGCCCTCGATTAAATTTTCCAAAATTCCCCAATTGATTATGGCACAAAATATCTGCTGACATTGGCTAAATCAGCCCAATTATGAGCCACATAATCTACACATGGATTTGTATTGGCATTTTCACCAAACCAAATAGTTTTCATTCCCATGTTCTTGGCTACAAATAGATTGGTAAGATTATCATCAACCATTACACATTGTTCCGGCAGACTATTTATATTACGGCAAACTGTATGATACGCATAAATATCTGGTTTATAAAAATAGTTAAAATCATCACAACCGAATACGTATTCAAATAATTCATCAATATTCAATTGACGCAAAATATTGCTTGCATAAAATGATGGACCATTGGAGAAAACTACACGTACTCCATTAATTTGTCTCAAAGTCTTTTGTAAATTAATATCTGCAACTAATGCTTGATTGACCAATTCTTCGGGGTGGGAAAAACGCAAAAATTCATCAATACTAATATGAGGGTGATGAAGACGCAATCCGGCAATCGTTGCTCCATATTCATTCCAATATTTTTCTCGTAAAGCTGATGCTTCAACCCAAGAAATAGATAGTTTTTCTGATAAATACTTCGTCATATTTTGATTAATCAGCTGAAAAATACCAACATCTGCATTATGTAAAGTATTATCTAAATCAAATAACCAAACTAATTTATCACTCATAACATTTCCGATCCACGTACTATTTCAATACCAACCTGTGCTACGTCATTCAATATTCCAGGCTTAACAAGGCGTACTTTAACTTGTGGTAAATTAAATTCCCTCATCAGAAAATCAGCGATATCTTCTGCTAATGATTCCAATAATTGATGAGAGCAAGTTTGTGTATAAGAGCGAAGTCTGGAAATTAAGTCAGCATAATCAATCGTATCTTCTATATCATCAGTGCGTCCGGCACGAGAATTGGGAAGAGTTAAATCTAAATCTAATAACAAGGTTTGCAATGCCACCTGTTCCCAAGCAAAAACTCCCAATATGCTCTTAATTTTTATTCCATGCAAAAAGAGAATATCCATTATCATCTCGATTGAGTTAGAATCATAGATTTGCTTATTGTAACGGTTTTCTTCCGTTTACCGAGTATTTATTTGAAATAGAGAGAACATTATATGGCACATTATGTCATCGGAGACGTACAAGGTTGTTTCGATGAATTACAACTTCTTTTAAAAAAAATAGACTTTAATTATGGATGCGACACATTGTGGCTTACAGGAGATATTGTCAATCGTGGTCCAAAATCATTAGCAACCATACGTTTTGTAATGCTGCATGATGATTGTATTCAAACCGTATTAGGCAATCATGATTTACATCTATTAGCAGTTGCTTTTGGTGAGGGACGTGTCAGAAAAGGCGATACAATTGACGATATACTTCAAGCAATTGATAAAAAAATCTTATTAGATTGGTTACGCCGCCAACCTTTAATGATACGCAAAGACAAATATTTATTAGTACATGCAGGTTTGTTGCCACAATGGAGTGCTAACGAAGCCTTATCATTAGCAAGCGATGTAGAAATTGCTATTTCCGGCAGTGCGTATCGTAAAGTTTTTGCTAATATGTATGGCAATAAACCAGCACGCTATCGCCCTGAATTGCAGGGAATGGATAGATTACGTTTAATTATGAATGTGATGACTCGTATGCGAATTATTACCGACCGCAATAAATTAGATTTTGATTTTAAATCTACATACGAAGATATTCCAGAAGGTTTATGCGCTTGGTTCGATGCTAAAAATCGCCGTCATATTGACCATACGGTTATTTTTGGGCACTGGTCTGCATTGGGTCTTTATCAAAAAAACAATGTTATATGTTTGGATACAGGTGCTCTGTGGGGGGGTGCTTTAACTGCCTTAAATCTTGATTCTGGCGAAATTATCCAAGTGCCATCGCTAAATGGAGGAATACCGTTAAAGTAAAAAAAACTTTCCGGCAGATTATCCAATTAATCTTAAACAATCTGCCGGAAAAATAGTCTGCCGGAAAATAGTCTGCCGGAAAATAGTCTGCCGGAAAATAGTCTGACGGAAATAAGTCTGACGGAAAT